>JAQTVU010000132.1 GCA_028706695.1 Mycobacterium sp. | reverse complement strand
GGGCGCTGTCGGTTCTGCTCGGCACGGGACGGCGGGCGGCGTGACGTCAACCCGCGCTGAGGTCGCCGTCGGCGGGCGCGGCCTGCTGCGCGCCTTCAACGAGGCCGGCGCGCTCGACATCGCCGACGTGTCCGTCGCGCAACGTGTCTGCGCACTCGGCGGGGAGCCCGACGAGCGGGTCGCGCTGGCGGTGGCGCTGGTGGGGCGCGCGTTGCGGGGCGGGTCGGTGTGCGGGGTTCTGTCGACGGTCGCCGAACTGGTGGGCGCCGAGGGGCTGCCGTGGCCGCCGGCCCCGGCGTTGCTGGCGGCGGTGCGAGCCAGCCCGCTGCTCGGCGACCCGCCGGTGCTGCACCTGTTTGACGACCGGCTGCTGTACCTGGACCGGTACTGGCTGGAGGAGACGCAGGTGTGCGACGACCTGCTGGCGCTGCTGCGGTCCCAGCCGTCGCCGGCATTGCCCGACTGCGGGCGACTTTTCCCACCCGGGTATGAGGAGCAGCGCGCGGCGGCTGAAACGGCGCTGTCGCAAAGGATTACGGTCCTCACCGGGGGGCCGGGGACGGGAAAGACGACGACGGTCGCGCGGCTGTTGGCGCTGGTGGCCGAGCGGGCCGGGCCGGCCGGTGGACCGCGTCCCCGCATCGCGCTGGCGGCACCGACCGGTAAGGCCGCGGCGCGGCTGCACGAGGCGGTGCAGCAGGAGGTGAGCAAGCTCGATGCCGCCGACCGGAGCCGGTTGGCCGGACTGAGCGCGGTCACGCTGCATCGGCTGCTCGGCGCCAAGCCGGGCACCTCGGCACGGTTCCGGCACGACCGGTCAAATCGGTTGCCGCACGACGTGATCGTGGTCGACGAGACGTCGATGGTGTCGCTGACGATGATGGCGCGGCTGCTGGAGGCGGTGCGCCCGGACGCGCGGCTGGTGCTGGTCGGTGACGCCGACCAGTTGGCGTCGGTCGAGGCGGGCGCGGTGCTGGCCGATCTGGTGGAGGGGCTGGCGGCACGCGGCGACGTGCGCGTGGCGGCGCTGCAGACCTCGCACCGGTTCGGCGCATCCATCGGCGCACTGGCCGACGCGATCCGTGCGGGTGATGCGGACGCGGCGCTGGCGCAGCTGAGGTCCGGCGGTGAGCACATCGAGTTCATCGAAACCCCGCACCTGGCAGAGCAATTGCGACCGATTCTGGTGCCGCATGCGTTGCGGCTGCGCGAGGCCGCCGTCCTGGGCGCCGTCGACGTCGCGCTGTCGGTCCTCGACGAGCACCGGCTGCTGTGTGCGCACCGGCGGGGACCGTTCGGCGTGGCGGACTGGAACGCCCAGCTGCAGAAGTGGATTGCCGAGGAGACGGGCCAACCGGCGTGGTCGGAGTGGTACGCGGGCCGGCCGCTGCTGGTGACGGCGAACGACTACGGGCTACGTGTCTACAACGGCGACACCGGTGTGGTGGTCGTCGGCCCGGAGGGCCTGCGGGCCGTCATCGCCGGTGCGACCGGTCCGCTGCACTTTGCGACCAGTCGGCTCGGCGACGTTGAGACCATGCACGCCATGACAATTCACAAGAGTCAGGGCGGCCAGGCCAACGAGGTGACCGTCCTGATGCCGCCGGAGGACTCACGACTGCTGACCCGCGAGTTGTTCTACACCGCGGTGACACGGGCCAAAGCCAAGGTGCGGGTCGTGGGTTCGGAGGCGGCGGTACGAGTTGCGGTCGCGCGGCGAGCCATGCGGGCAAGCGGGCTACGGCAGCGGCTGCAGGCCGGGCGCCGACCCGTTGCCACGGGCGCCGGGGCCATCTAGGCTCGCCCTACATGGCACTTCCGCCACCATCGGCACAGTCGGTCGCCGTGGTCACCGGCGCCTCCTCGGGCATCGGCGAGCAATTCGCCCGGCAACTGGTGGCCCGTGGTCACCGCGTCGTGGTCACCGCCCGCCGGGCGGACCGACTGCAGGCGTTGTGCGCCGATTTGGGCGGCGACGCGCATGCCGTCGCGGTCGGCGCCGACCTTGCGGTCCCGGGGGACCGGGACCGGCTGGCGGCCCGCATCGACGAGCTCGGGGCGCAGGTCGACCTGCTGGTGAACAATGCCGGCCTCGGCATCTACGCCAGCTTCGGCGCCGAGGGCCGCGACAGGGAACTGCAGATGCTGCGCGTGGACGTCGAGGCGGTGGCGGATCTGATGCTGCGCTACCTGCCCGGCATGGTCGATCGCGGTCGCGGGGCGATCGTCAACCTGTCGTCGGTGTCGGGCTTCCAGCCGGCGCCCTACAACGCCGGCTACGCCGCCGCGAAAGCGTACGTGCTATGGCTCTCGGAGGCGGTGAACGCCGAGGTCGCCGGCACCGGTGTCACGGTCACCGCGGTGTGCCCCGGCCCGGTACCCACGGAGTTCCAGGCCACCAACGACGCCGACTACCTGGTCGCCCGGCTACCGGCCTTCGCCCGGGTTTCCGCCGAGCGGGTGGTCGCCGACGCCCTCAAGGCCGCCGACCGTGGCCGCGCGTCGGTGGTCCCGGGAGGGCCCCCGGTGAAACTCATGCTGGGCGTCTCCCGGTTCATCCCGGCGCCCCTGGCCGTGCCGCTGCTCGCGCGAATGCTCAAACGCTGACCGACGATGGCCCGGCGGCGCTCAGCGGCGGCGGAAAGAATCTCAGTCGACATGGCGCGGCGCCGACCGGCGCACCGAACCGGCGCACCGAACCCCTAAGCCCGCTGTGCGGCCACGAACAGATTCCCCGGCACGCTCTCGGCTACTTCTTCGGGCACGGCGCGGCCGTAGCCGGCCATCAGCTGCAGCGACGGCGTCACCGTGACGTCCCAGCCGTGGCGGCCGAGCCAACGTCCGACGTCTTCTCGCTCCTCGAAATACCACAGGTCATCGGTGTTGGGCACCTCACGCCGAGGATCCGCTTCGACCATCAGCGCGCGTATCCGGTCCATCCGTTCGCGGCGCTTCGCGCGCGCCTCGGGATCCAGGAACGTCGGCCCCAGCGCCTCCACGGCGACCCGGCTGCCGGCGACGGCGAGTTCCTGAACGCGTCCGAACAGCAGGTCCTGGGCCGCGGCCGGCAGATACGGCATCAGGCCCTCGGCCGACCAGACGCTGGGCGCCGACGGATCGAAGCCGGCCTCCCGCAGCGCCGCCGGCCAGTCCTGGCGCAGGTCCACCGGGACGGCGACCCGGTTGCAGGCGGGTCGGGCCCCACGTTCGGCCAGTGTCGCGTACTTGAAGTCCAGCACCCTGGGCTGGTCGAGCTCGTAGACCGTTGTCGCATCGGGCCACCCGAGCCGCCAGGACCGCGCGTCCAACCCGGCCGCCAGGATCACCGCCTGCCGGATCCCCGACCCGGTCGCCTCGAGAAAGAAGTCGTCGAAAAACCTCGTGCGCGAGGCCATGTAGTCGACCATTGCCCGCAACTGCAGCGGCAACCCGGGTTCGGCCTGCACGAGCGCGGCAGGCAGTTGCGGGGCCGAGAACCAGTTCCACGCCCCATCGCCCGCGGCGTCGAGAAGATCCGCGCGAACGGGTCGCTGATCAGCGGGGTGCCGCTTTCGGTCTCCGCGGCGCGCGCCGCCGCGACTCCCAGCGCCGTCGCGCCCACGCTTTCGGTGATTTCCCAGCTGTCGTTGTCGGTTCTGCGCACGCTCATTTGCCTTCCCGCTCGGCGGCGACAAACAGCGTCCGCGGGGCCCCATCGTCGACGTCGCGCGGTGGCCTGCGGCCGTAACCGGCCATCAGCTCCTCGGCCGGCGTCACCGTCACGTCCCACCCATGGCGGCGCAACCAGTCGCCGACGTCTTCGCGCTCCTCGAAGTACCACAGGTCCTGGACGTCGGGAATCTCAGCTTCGGGCTCCATCTTGGCCATCAGATCGCGCAACCGTTGCATGGTCTCGCGCTGCTTGTCGCGGGCGGCCTGGTCCAGGAAGTCCGGGCCGGGCGCCTCCACGGCGATCCGGCTGCCGGCGATGCCCAACTCCTGCACCCGCTCGAACAGCAGCTCCTGGGCGGCCGCGGGAAGAAACGGCAACAGGCCCTCCACCGACCAGGCGCTGGGCGCCGACGCGTCGAAACCGGCCTGCCGCAACGCGGCCGGCCAATCATGGCGTAGGTCGACCGGAACGGTGACCACTCGGCACGCCGGTTCCGCGCCGTGTTCGGCCAGCGTCGAGGACTTGAAGTCCAGCACCCTGGGCTGATCGAGCTCGTAGATCGTGGTGCCGTCGGGCCACGGCAGCCGCCAGGCCCGCGAGTCCAGCCCCGCGGCGAGGATCACCGCCTGGTGCGCGCCCGCGCGGGCCGCGTCGAGGAAGAACCTGTCGAAGAAGGCCGTCCGCGCGGCGATGTAGTCGACCATCGCCTGCAGCCGTGGCTTGAGGTCGGGTTCGGCCGCGGTGATCTGGGCCGGCAGGTTGGGCGTTGCGAACCAACTCCATATCCCTTCGCCGGCGGCGTTGAGAAACATCCGCGCGAACGGGTCGTTGATCAGCGGGGTGTCGCTCTCGGACGCCGCGGCGCGGGCCGCGGCGACCCACAGCGCGGTGGCGCCCACACTCTCGGTGATCTCCCAGCTATCGTTGTCGGCTCTTGCCACCATGGCATCCCCCAATTCAATTCCAATTCCGTAGCGCCTCTGTACAGATGCGACCCTACGCGCGGCGGCTGTGCGGCGGCTGTCTTGGAATCCGGTGTCCGGTTTACTTGTCGGGAAGCCGCGCCAGCGGCGCCGGCGGATCCGAAGGATCGTTTCAACATGCGAGTTGACGGGCGCGACATCAGCGTTTCGGGCAGCTTGCTGCAACCACTGACCCGCCGAACCAACGACCTGTTGCGCCTCGTGCTGGCCGGGTTGTTCTTCGCCACCGTGATCACCAGTTCGCTGATCACGCGCCCGGACTGGGTGGCGTTGGAGAGATCCGTCTCCCACATCGTCGGGGTCTTGTCCCCCACGCAATCGGACGCGGTTTACCTGGGGTACGGGATCGCGATCGCCGCGCTGCCGTTTGTGATCTTGATCGGCCTGATCGTGGCCCGGCAATGGAAGATGCTGGGCGCCTATGCGGCCGCCGGCTTGATCGCGCTGATCCTGTTGTCGGTCAGCGGTAGCCGCATCGCGGCGCCCCGATGGCACTTCGACGTTTCCGGCCGGCTTACCACCCTGCCGGCCCAGTTCCTCGACGACCCGCGCTGGATCGCGATGCTGGCGGCCGTGCTGACCGTGTCAGGCCCGTGGCTGCCGGCGCGCTGGCGGCACTGGTGGTGGGCCCTGCTGCTCGCCTTCGTCCCGATCCATTTGGTCGTCAGCGCCATTGTGCCCGCCCGCTCGCTGCTGGGGCTGGCGGTCGGGTGGTTCGTCGGGGCACTGGTCGTGCTCGTCGTCGGCACCCCGGCGCTGGAGGTGCCGCTGGACGCCGCGGTCCGCGCGATGGGCAGACGCGGGTTCGACGTCTCCGAGCTGACGGTGGTCCGGCCGGCCGGGACCGGCCCGCTGGTGCTCTCCGCCTCCTGCACGGCTGCCGCCGCGGCCCTGCTCGAGTTGTACGGTCCCCATCAACGCAGCGGCGGGGCGCTGCGCCAACTCTGGCGCAAGGTGCGGTTGCGTGACGCCGAGACCGCGCCGCTGTTGGCCTCGATGCGCCGCGCGGTCGAGCATCGGGCGCTGATGGCCCTCGCCGTCGCCGACGCGGGCCTTGCCAACACGTCGACGATCGCCATCACGAGCCTGGAGCGGGGCTGGATGCTGTACGCGCACACGCCCTGGCGCGGAACCCGGATCGACGAATGCGCGACGACGACATCGGTTGCGCTGGTATGGGATTCGTTGCGCACGCTGCACGACCACCAGATCACCCACGGTGACCTGCGCAGCCGCCAGATCACGGTCGACGACGGCGCCGTGCTCTTCGGCGGGTTCGGCAGCGCCGAATACGGGCCCACCGATGCCCAATTCCAGTCCGATCTCGCGCAGCTGCTGGTGACGACGACGGCGCTGTACGGCGCGGAGCCGGCGGTGGGCGCGGCGATCGACGCGTTCGGCAAGGACACCGTCCTGGCCGCCTCGCGCCGACTCACCAGGACCGCCGTGCCGAAGCGGATCCGGGAATCGGTGGAAAACGCGGGCGGGACGATTTCGACCGCCCGCGCCGAGGTGCAGCGCCAGACGGGTGCCGACCAGATCAAACCCGCGACCATCACCCGGTTCACCCGCGGACAGCTCGTCGAACTGCTACTGTTCGGCGCGCTGGTCTATGTGGCGTACCCCTTCATCAGCACCGTGCCGACATTCCTCTCCCAGCTGCGCAACGCCAACTGGTGGTGGGCGCTGCTGGGCTTGGCGATTTCGGGGCTGACGTATGTGGGCGCCGCGGCTGCGCTGTGGGCCTGCGCCGACGAGTCGGTGAGTTTCTGGAAGCTGTCGATCGTGCAGGTGGCCTACACCTTTGCCGCGACCACCACGCCGGCCGGCGTCGGTGGCCTGGCGCTGAGCACCCGGTACCTGCAGAAGGGCGGCGGCCTGTCCGCCGTGCGGGCCACCGCCGCCGTGGCGCTGCAGCAATCGGTGCAGGTGATCATGCACATAGTGCTGCTGATCTTGTTCAGCACGCTGGCCGGCGCGTCGGCGGACCTTGCCCATTTCGTCCCGACCGCCACGGTGCTGTATCTGATCGCGGGTGTGGCGCTGGGTATTGTCGGCGGGTTTTTGTTCGTACCCAAGCTACGACGCTGGCTGGCCACCGACCTGCGCCCGAGACTGGAGGAGGTCATCGCCGACCTCACCGCGCTGGCTCGCGAACCCAGACGCCTGGCCGTGATCGTACTCGGTTG
>JAQTVU010000131.1 GCA_028706695.1 Mycobacterium sp. | reverse complement strand
ACCGCCCCACCGCGACGGCGGCCACACGATGAATCGGGCCTTGCCGATGACATTGGGCAGCGGCACGGTCCCCGACATCGGGTCGCCGGTGCACAGGATGCCCTTGAGCGCCTCGGCCGGCACGCTGGTGCAGTGCGCCCGTGAATCGGCCGAGTGGGTGCGGTTGTCGCCCATCACCCACAGGCGTCCAGACGGCACGTGGACCGGGCCGAATTCCGGGCCCAGGCACGGGTACACCGCCGGGTCGGCCATCATGGTGGCCGGATCCAGGTACGGCTCGTGCAGGCGCCTGCCGTCGACCGTCAGGCCGGTGTCGGCCCGGCACTGCACCGTCTGCCCGCCCACCGCGATGACCCGCTTGACCAGGTCGTTCTCGTCGGGCGGGACGAACCCCACGAACGACAGCGCATTCTGCGCCCAGCGCAGCGCGGTGTTGCTGGAACGGATCGACTTGTATCCGACGTTCCACGCCGGCGGTCCCTTGAACACGATGACGTCACCGGGATGGGGCGAGCTGAAGTCGTAGGTGAGCTTGTCGACCATGATGCGGTCACCGACACAGCCGGGGCAGCCGTGCAGGGTGGGCTCCATGGATTCCGACGGAATCAGGTACGGCCGCGCCACGAACGTCAGCATCACGTAGTAGAGCACCACCGCGATCACCGCCAGGATCGCGAATTCGCGCACCGCCGACCGCTTGGTGCGCTTCGGTTCCTCCGCTTGGGGCGCATCTCCTGCTTCAAGGCCTGCTTCAAGGCCCGCTTCGAGGCCCGCCTCGGGGGTCGCGCGAACCTTGTCGGCGGACGCGTTCGGGTCGCGCGTGCAGGTCTTCGGCTCCGACTGACCCGCGTCGGACTGGGCTTCGGATGAGTCCGGGGTATCGGTCACGAGATCAGCGTAGCCAGACCGGTCGGTGGTTGGGCGCACCGCCGAGGCGCCTGGCAGCAGGCGCCGCGGCGGCCCGAGTCAGCGCTTCTCCTTGATCTTGGCTTTCTTGCCGCGGAGTTCACGCAGGTAGTACAGCTTGGCGCGGCGGACGTCGCCGCGGGTCAGCACCTCGATGTGGTCGATGTTGGGCGAGTGCACCGGGAAGGTCCGCTCGACGCCCACACCGTAGCTCTCCTTGCGCACGGTGAACGTCTCGCGGACGCCCCCGCCCTGCCGCCGGATCACCACGCCCTTGAACACCTGGATACGCTCCTTGGCGCCCTCGATCACCTTGACGTGCACGTTGATGGTGTCGCCCGGGCCGAAGGCCGGGATGTCGTCGCGGAGCGACGCCTGGTCGACGAAGTCCAGCCTGTTCATCTGAGAAGACACATCCTTGCGGTCGCGGCGCGCGCGGCCGTCCACGCGCAGCGTGCGGCGGCCACCGAGCCGATGGGTAACTTCTGGCGCATCTCGCAGCAGGCGGGAGGCGGCTCGGCCGGCCTCAACCGCTGGAGACAACTCGGCAATTGTGCCAGACACCAGGCACCCGGTGAAAATCACAGGGAAATCGCCGCGACCGATGCCATCCGCGCGTTCCGCCCGGTGGTAGATATGACGGCATGCGAGCGCGACCCCTGAGCCTGTTCACCGGCGTCGCGGCGGTGGCGTTGGTGGTCGCCGTGGCGTTCGACGCGAAGGTACAGGCAAAGGTGTTCGGCGGCCCCGAATATGCCACCCACGACCTGGTCATCGCCAGGCACGGACCGCAGCTGGCCGAGCTGCTGCTGGAGAACTCCGCCCCGCCCAAGGCTGCGCGGGCGCTGCCGAACCCCGGGTTCGGGATGCTGCAGGCGCGCGTGCGGCAGGCCACCGAAGAAGCCGCCGCCAGCGGAGCCACGCTGGCGGTGGCCATCCTGGACCGGGCCACCCACCAGCTCCTCTCCAACGGCGAAGGACAGATCGTCGGCACCGCCTCGGTGGCCAAGTTGTTCATCGCCGACGATCTGTTGAAGCAGGAAGCCGACGGCAAGACCGCGCTGACCGCGGACGATCGCCAGGCCGTAGACCTCATGTTGCAGTCGTCCGACGACGGCGCCGCCGAGCGGTTCTGGGGCCAGGACGGCGGGGACGCCATCATCACCGAGGTCGCCAACCGGTACGGGCTGAGCTCGACCACCCCGCCCCCGGACGGGCGCTGGTGGAACACCATGAGCACGGCCACCGACCTGATCCGCTACTACGACAAGCTGCTGGACGGCACCGGGGGGCTACCGGCCGACCGGGCCAAGACCATCGTCGCCGACCTGGAGCAGTCCACCCCCACCGGAATCGACGGCTACCCGCAGCGGTTCGGCATCCCCGACGGTCTGTACGCCGAGCCGGTGGCGGTCAAGCAAGGCTGGATGTGCTGCGTCGGCAGCAGCTGGATGCACCTGTCCACCGGACTGGTCGGCGCCAACCGCCGCTACATCGTGGTGGTCGGGTCGCTGCAGGCCTCCGACGACGCCACCGCCCGCGAGACCATCACCCGGGCCGTCAAAACCATGTTTCCCGACGGCCGGATCGGGCCGGCGCTGGACTGACTAGTCGCCCGGGCCGGCCAGATCCGGGCGGCGCTCGCGGGTGCGCCGCAGCGACACCTCCCGGCGCCAGGCCGCGATCCGCGCGTGATCCCCGGACAACAGCACGGCCGGCACGTCCAGGCCACGCCAGCTCGACGGCCGGGTGTAGCTGGGCCCCTCCAGCAGGCCCTCCAGACCCGGCGAGTGGGAATCGTCGCGCGGCGACGCCGGATTGCCCAGCACCCCGGCCAGCAGCCGCAGCACGGCCTCGATCATCACCACCGCGGCCGACTCGCCGCCCGGCAGCACATAGTCGCCGATGGAGACCTCCTCGACCCGTATCCGCCGGGCGGCGTCCTCGACGACCCGCTGATCGATGCCCTCGTAGCGACCGCAGGCGAACACCAGATGTGCCTCGCCGCTCCAGCGCTGCGCCGTTTCCTGCGCGAACAGCGCCCCGGCGGGGGTCGGTATCACCAGAAGCGTGTCGGCGGAGCAGATCTCGTCGAGCGCCTCGCCCCACACCGGCGCCTTCATCACCATCCCGGGCCCGCCACCGTATGGGGTGTCGTCGACCGAGCGATGCACGTCGTGCGTCCAGCGCCGCAGATCGTGCACGCGCAGATCGACCAAGCCGGTTTCGATCGCCTTGCCCGGCAGGGACTGCCGCAGCGGGTCGAGGTAGGCCGGGAAAATGGTGACGACGTCGATCCTCATGCCAGGTCCAGCAGCCCTTCGGGCGGGTCGACCTCGACCAGCCCGGCCTCCAGCGACACCGACGTCACGATCGCGCCGACGAACGGCACCAGCACTTCCCCGCCGCCTGGCCGGCGCACCGCCAGCAACTCACCGGCGGCGGTGTGCAGCACCTCGGCGACGACACCCAGGTCGGCGCCCGCCGTCGTGCGCACCCGCAGGCCCTCGAGCTGATGGTGGTAATATGTGTCCGGCTCGTCGATGGGCGGCAGCTCCGCGGAGTCCACCACGAATAGGCTGCCGCGCAAAGCGGCGGCGGCATCGCGGCCGTTGACGCCGGCCAATCGCAGCAGCAGCCGCCCGCCGTGCTCGCGCGCACCCTCGATGACGTAGCTGCGCTCCGGCCCGCCGCCGCGGGACTTTTTGGCCCGCAACGTTGTTCCCGGCGCGAATCGGGCGGCGGGGTCGTCGGTGCGGATCTCGACGACCACCTCGCCGCCGATGCCGTGCGCTTTGACCACGCGCCCGACGGTCAACTCCAAGGGAGTTCCCACACCATGCGCTGCGGCTATTGGTCGGTATCCACCACATCGACGCGGATGCCGCGCCCGCCGATGCTGGCGACCACGGTGCGCAACGCGGTCGCGGTGCGCCCGCCCCGGCCGATCACCTTGCCCAGGTCGTCGGGATGCACGTGCACTTCTACCGTGCGCCCGCGCCGGCTGGTCACCAGATCCACCCGGACATCGTCGGGATTGTCGACGATCCCGCGGACCAGATGCTCGACAGCGTCGACAACGACCGTACTCATCGCGCCGGTCAGCTTTCCGGTGCCGGCTCGGCGGGCTGCTCGCCGCTTCCGGCGGCCTCGGTTGCCGTCTGGTCGGCGGCTTCGGCGGGCTTCTCGGCCGGGGCCTTCTTCTTCGGCCTCGCGGCCTCGGTGGTGGGCCTACCGTCGGCTTCGGCCAGGGCGGCGTTGAACAGGTCCAGCTTGCTCGGCTTGGGCGCGGCGACCTTCAGGCTGCCCTCGACGCCGGGGAGGCCCTTGAACTTCTGCCAGTCGCCGGTGATCTTGAGCAGTTTGAGGACCGGCTCGGTCGGCTGGGCGCCGACGGAGAGCCAATACTGGGCGCGCTCGGAGTTGATGGTGATCAGGCTCGGCTCTTCCTTCGGGTGATACCGGCCGATGATCTCGATGGCGCGGCCGTCGCGGCGCGTCCGCGCGTCGGCGACGGCGATGCGGTACTGGGGATTGCGGATTTTGCCGAGCCGGGTGAGCTTGATCTTCACAGCCATGGGTAAGCGATGCTCCTGTGTGTGTCATGCTGCAATTCAGCGACCCGGGCAGGATGCCCGGATCCGGTTTTGCCCCGCATGTGACCGCCGACGCGCCGATAGCGCACGGTCGCGCGGCCGACAGCCGCCTATTGTGCCAGAACCTGCGTGTCGGGCAGAAATTGCTTTCTTCGCAGCGGCCCGCGAAACAAGTTACCTTGCAAGTTACACTTTGCGCCCATGCGCAAGCTGATGGCCCACCTGGCCATGGCCGCGGCCCTGTGCGCGGTCGGCGCTACCGCGCCCGAAGCGCCGGCGCGAGCCGACGACGTGCAGCCGGTCGGGTCGGTGCCGATCCCCCCGGGCCCGGCCCAGACCTGGATCGTGGCCGACCTCGACAGCGGCGAGGTGCTGGCCGGGCGCGACCAGGACGCGCCACACCCGCCCGCGAGCACCATCAAGGTGTTGCTGGCGCTGGTGGCCCTCGACGAGGTGAGCCTGGACTCCACGGTCGTCGCCGATGCCGCGGACGCCGACGTCGAATGCAGCTGCGTGGGCATCGAGGCGGGCCGCGCCTACACCGCACGCCAGCTGCTCGACGCCATCCTGCTGGTGTCGGGCAACGACGCCGCCGACACGCTGGCGCACATGATGGGCGGCGCCGACGCCACCGTCGCCAAGATGAACGCCAAGGCCGCCGCCCTGGGGGCGGCCAACACCCACGCCACCACGCCGTCCGGCCTGGACGGCCCCGGCGGGTCCGGCGCGTCGACGGCGCACGACCTGGCCGTCATCTTCCGGGCCGCGCTGGCCGACCCGGTGTTCGCGCAGATCACCGCCGAGCCGTCGGCGATGTTCCCCGGCGATGACGGCGAGCACCCGATCGTCAACCGGGACGAACTGCTGCAGCGTTACCCCGGCGCCATCGGCGGCAAGACCGGCTTCACCAACGCGGCCCGCAAGACGTTCGTCGGCGCCGCCGCCCGGGGCGACCGCCGGCTGGTGATCGCCATGATGTACGGGCTGGTCCGGGAGGGCGGACCGACGTACTGGGACCAGGCCGCCGACCTGCTGGACTGGGGATTTGCGCTCAACCCCGAGACCGGCATCGGCATGCTGTAACGGGACTCACTCGTCGGGCATCGGCCCCCGGATGTCAGCGCCGTCAGCAGCCCAAGCCGTGCCCTAGCCGTCGCGGAATCGGCCCGCCCGGAAGACCCCGGAAGACTCCGGAAGACCCCGGGAAACGCCGTCGACCCGGCCTGGTGGTACCCGTCGCCCGATTCGTCGACGCCGGCCGGGTCGATCCGCCCACCGGGCCGGCCCGCCGTTCCTGTCCAGTGAGCGGGCGGTGCATCACCTGGCCGGCGAGCTGCCCCAATGGTTCGGCCTCGACGCCGGTGCGCTGCGGTTGCCCGCGGCGTCGATCACCTCGGGGGCCAGCCGGTCAGCGGTGCGTGGTCGGCGGGAGGGGCGGGGATTGCGTGCGGGGGTCGGTCGGATCGGGCACCGACACGCCCGGCGGGGCCGCGCCGCTGCGCCGGGCCACGGTGGGAATGCGGATCACGGCCGACCGCTGCCCGCATTCGTCGGTGCGCACCGTGAAGGTCTCTTCCCCGGCGAAGTCACCCTGCGGCTGCGGTGCCAGCGTGAGCACCAGTGTCGCGGCCTCGGTCCGGTGCACCCCGTCGGGACCGATGCAGGGAAATCGGATGCCCTCGGGCGCCGACCGCCAATGACCATCGCCGAACTGCAGAAAGAGGGACCCACCCGGTGAGATCGCCCGGGTGTGGTCGCTGTCGTCGAGTTGCGTGGCGCCGGCGGTGCAGGAGTCAGACGTGCACGACGAGCGAAACGCCCACCAGGTGGTCGCATCCGGCGGTTGCGGGTCGGCGATGCGGTTGAAGGTCTGCCTGCTGCGCTGCGCGTCCAGGCTGTAGGTACCGTCGAGCGGTACCGGGGCGGTGGCCCCAACGGTGGTGGTCGTCGTGGGCGCACCGGCCGGCGCCTGCCCGGGGATCGGCTGGGCCCTGCGCCAAACCACGATCCCCAGCGCCAGCAGCCCGGCCAGCAGCACCGCCGCCGCGCTCCACAGCACCGCCCGTCGCGGCCTGCGCGGTTTCGGCGCAACCGGCGGGACCGGCGCCGATTGCCCGCCGGACGGATCGCCCAGGCGCCGCGCCAGCGCCGCCGCCGCCTGCAGCCGCCGGGGTTCCGCGCGGTGCGCGTCGTCGGTCTCCGGCCAGATGTATGCGCGATACTCCTCGGCCGGGGCGCCGGCCGGTCCGGGCTCGGCACGCAAACCGTTGGCCTGCTCGTTGACGGCGTCGGCGAACTCCCGGCAGCTCTCGAAGCGGTCGGCGGGCCGTCGGGCGAGCGCTTTGGCGAACACGCCGTC
>JAQTVU010000130.1 GCA_028706695.1 Mycobacterium sp. | reverse complement strand
GAGTTCCTGTGGCCGTGCGCCGAGCACTGCGGCCAGCCGTTGTATGACGGTGAGGTCGTTCAGCGGCAGTTGGCCGCGTTCGGTCTGGGAGACCCAGCTGACCGATTTGTGCATCTGGCCCGCCAAGCGCTTCTGGGACCAGTTCTTTTCCTCTCGGTAGATACGAACTAGATCGCCGGCTGTGGGGTCAGCGCGAGGCACCGTCACCTCGAAGCGGCTGCCCATTGATCGCACCGGCAACGGGGGTCAGGGTCCACACTTCCGGCGGGCCACCCAGGTGCTGGGTTCGCTCGGACAGAAACCGGCGGATGTGTGGCGCGGTTTCGTGCGCTTGGAAGGCGTCGTGGCTTCGGTAGCACTCGTAGAACACCCGCACACTGGGCTCGGCGGCCTGGGTGTGGCTGGCATAGACGATCGTGTCGGGTTCCTCAGTAGCGATCGCGGCCAGTGTGTGGGCGACAAGTGCGTCGAAGGCGTCCTCGTGTCCCACGCGAATAGTGAACCTGACCAGCAGTGCGAACAATGTGACTCCCACCTGCGGCACCGCCCCGGCGCGCTGTTGTCGTTCTCGTGTGCGCGGTTGCCGCACACCCTACCGGGCTGCCTCGTTGGCGGCGTTGACGAGCCGCGCAGGAACTGGCGGGGCGGTGTCAAACCGTGAATCCACGCGCGACGGGGCGGGCCGGCTCACAGTTTTGCACACCCCCGCTGTGTGTTTTGGTCCTCTGTTCTCGACCTTGGTTGGTGTCGGGCTGCACTGGGTGGCGCATCCAACAACACCGTTGGGCCGCTCACCCGAGAAGACAGGACACACCATCATGAAATTGCGAATCGAGACCACCGGCGTGACGTTTCTGTGCACCCGAATTCCCGAGCAGCGCACCAATTTCGACACCGGCGCCCCACGCATCGACAAGGCGACCGGGCAAGCGTTGTGGCAGGTCCAGCTGATCGCCCTGGACGCCACCGGCGGCGAGGTGCTGGCCGTCACCGTGGTCGGTGAGCCGAAAGTGATTGTCGGGCAACCGGTTGCGGTGTCGGGTCTGGTGGCGTTGCCGTGGTCGCAGGACGGCCGCTCGGGCATCGCGTATCGCGCCGAGGCCATCACCGCCGCCGACCCGGCAGCCGCCGCGAAGGCGTCCCAGCAGACCCGGTAGCGGGAGTCCGGCCCGGCAGCACCCGCATGAGCGTGACGTGGCTGCCGGGCCGGCCTTCGGACCACTCCACAAGCCGTCGCAACCGAAAGCGTTCCATCATGTCGAACACCTCAAACCGTAACAACCGCAACACTAATCAGTCATCTGATGACGACTGGGTCGGGGAGCTGATCTGGGGATTAGTCAAAGCCGCCGGGCAGCTGCTGTGGTGGGCAATCCTGTTCCCGATCCTCAGTATCCCAGTCATCGTCTCGATCTGGGTCGCCATCGCCCACGGCCCCCGCGCAGGTGTGCTGACCGCCGCCCTGGCTGCCGCGGCCTATATCGGCTGGGCCGTGCTGGAGCCGTCCTCGTTCACCGCGTGGGTGAGCGGCCCGGTGCGGCAACGCTGGCTGGCCTGGTGGCGCTATCACCGCACCTGGGAATCGGTGTGCACCCTGCACGGCCTGATCGCCCGGCTCGGTGAACGCACCCTGATACCAGCCTTGCGGTCGGCGCGGATTGGGGATCACGCCGACGTGCTCATCGTGCGGCTGGTGGCCGGCCAATCGATCCGTGATTGGCACAAGTGCGGCGAGGCCTTGGCAGCGGCGTGGCGCGCCGAGCGGGTCACGATCCGCGCCAGCGCCCCCGGCGAGCTACGCATCATCATCAGTCGCGGTGACGTGCTAGCCCAACCCATTCACCTGCCGATGCCGACGCGGGCAACCACAGTCGACCTGGGCGCGGTGCGGGTCGGGATCACCGCGACACGGCGCTGGTGGACTCTGCCAGTGTTGGGTCAGCACATCCTGATCGCGGGTGCCACCGGAGCCGGGAAGGGCTCGGTGTTGTGGTCGCTGATCGCCGGCCTGGCACCGCACGTCGCGACCGGGCGGGTGCGGTTATGCGTGATCGACCCCAAAGGCGGCATGGAGTTGGGCGCCGGCGCCCCGATGTTCTCCCGGTTCTGCCACCACACCGGCCAACCCACCGCCGAGCTGCTGCGCGAGCTGGTGGGGTTGATGCAGACGCGGGCCAACCGGCTGCGCGGACACACCCGCCTGCACACCCCCAGCACCACCGAACCGCTGATCGTGGTCGTCATCGACGAGATCGCCGCCCTGACCGCCTACCTCACCGACCGCAAACTCCGTGCCGAGACCGAACAACTGGTCGGCCTGCTGCTCTCCCAAGGGCGCGCGGTCGGGATCACGGTGGTGGCGGCGGTGCAAGACCCGGCCAAAGACACCCTGCCGGTGCGGCAACTGTTCACCGTGCGGATCGGGCTGCGCATGACCGAAGCCACCCAAACCGCGATGGTCTTGGGCCAAGGAGCCCGCGATGCCGGCGCCGAATGCGACCTCATCGCTGATACCACCCCCGGCATCGGGTACGTGATGATCGATGGCACCGCCGACCCGATACGGGTCCGGGCCTTTCACGTCACCGATCGCGATATCACCTTGTTGGCCCGCACCTTTCGGGCACCGCGTTCAGGCGAACAGGGAAATCGGTGAAGACCGTAACGACGCAGAGCCCGGTGATCGTGCTGCCGGGCCTGCCGGCCACCATCGATGCCGATGCGGTGGTCACCCAGATGTGCCGGCGCGCCTCCTCACCCGGTTTCGGGTCGTGGTGGCGGCGAGTGGAATCGGTCGGTTACTGCGCCCACCCGATCCAGCTGCTCGGTGCCGACACCGCCGGGCGTCAGCATACGGTGTGGACGCGCTGCAACAACCGCCGTCACGCGGTGTGCCCGTCATGCTCAGACCTCTACGCCCGCGACACCTGGCAACTCGTGCACGCCGGAGCCGCCGGCGGCCACCACGACATACCCGTTGAGGTCGCGGCCCGACCGCAAGTGTTCGCAACTTTGACCGCGCCGAGCTACGGGGCCGTGCACAACGCCACCGGCACCACCTGCCACACCCGCAATGGCGCCAGCTCAGCCAACCGATGCGCGCACGGAAACCAACTGCGGTGCAACATAACCCACAGTAGCGACGACCTTATCGTGGGCCAGCCGCTGTGTCGTCACTGCTACGACTACGTCGGGCATGTCTTGTTCACCTGGCATCTGCCCGAACTGTGGCGGCGCTTCACCATCGTACTACGCCGCGCCATCACCACGCACCTGAAAGCCATTGGAATATCTTCGAATTCGGTGCGGGTAAGTTTCGTGAAGGTGGTCGAACTGCAAGCGCGTGCCATCCCGCACATTCACGCGCTGATCCGCCTCGACCCGCCACAAGCCGACAACGACGCCACCGCATCGGGTGACCACGATCGTCACGGCCCTGCCGCCCCGCGGGGTGGTGGGGTGTCTCGTCCGGCAGCCGACCAACACACCGAATGGTCGTCACCGATCACCGCCGCCGAGCTGGCCGCCCTGATCCAACACGCTGCCGGTCGCGTCCGCATCGACATACCCATCGGCAATGCCGGCTCCGACCACGGGGCAATGCGCGTACTGCGGTTCGGCAGCCAGATCGACACCCAACCATTGACACCCGAAATATCAATAGCTGCAAGTGATTCCGAAGGAAACGGTACCGAGAGCACAACGGTATCGCGGCTCTCGCCGCGCCGGGTCGCGGCATACCTGGCGAAATACGTCACCAAATCCCTGCACGACTTCGGCATCACCGCGCGCCGGCTGTCCGCCGAGGCGATCAGCGAACTGGCCGTCAGCGAACATATACGCGCCATCCTGTCCACCATCGCCGAACTCGCCGAACACACCGCCTCGGCAGACCCGTCGTTGGCGGGGATCGGGCGATGGCTGCACACCCTCGGGTATCGCGGCCATATCACCACCAAATCGCGGCACTACTCGACCACCATGGGCGCCCTGCGCGCCGCCCGCGCCACCTGGACCCGCGACCAGACGGTCAAACATTCACAGCCACAAAACGATACGCAATCCGCCCATTCCGCTGACGACGTGACGGCGAGCACAGGCGGGCAGCAGCAACCGATCGACACCGATGAGATGCTGTGGGAATTCGACCGCGCCGGACACACCAGCGCCGGCGACCGCGTCCTGGTCATCTCCGCAGCCCTGCGCCACATCGGCGCCCGCATCACCGGTATCACCGAATCCCGGACTGTCACCACCCGCATCCCGCCGCCACCACGCGGGGCAGGGTGATGACCACGACGCCCGCGGGCGGCGCCGCCAACAACCACGACGCCGGCGCGGTCCCGCTGCACGAGCGCCCGGAGTTCACCGCCTGGCTGACCGCCTCATGTGAACGCCAGAACTTGGTAGTCACCGTCACCGACCCCACCACCCTGGCTGCCATCGCAACCCTACTGCGCTGAGCACGCAATAACACGGCAGTCTAACCAGCCAACCAGACAGACGACGAAAGTTATTTCAACACAATTGTTCCCGGCGATAAAAGCATTCCAGACACACACTCGGCGCTCGCCAGGGAACATCCGCGACGGCGAAAACCTAGATGCGCCAATGGGGTTGCACGCGGTTAATGTCCAGACTGCGCGAACCTGGGGTGCCCGGTGCGATCACCGCGTGATCCAGGATCGATTTAACGATGCTCCGCTGGCGTTCCACGTCGAGGTCGGGCCACTGGCCACGCAACGCCCCGCCGGTGCCTGCCAACTCATAAACCTCACTGGTATCGGTGGCCTCAGCGATGTCACGCCTGGCCTGCTGGATGCGGCTGGTGATCGGGTCACGGGCCGCGATCCACTCCCGCGCGCTGATCGCGCCGTCGGCATACAAACCGGCCAGCTCATCGAGGCGCGTTTGATCGGCCTCCACGGCCGCCGCCAACGCAGCCACATCATGATTAGGACTGGCTTTGCCGGCCAACACCTTCGCCAGATGCCGAGAGTCCAGGCGGGTCAACACCGCATCAGTCAACAACGCCTCGACCGGTTCGGCGACCACCGTCAACCGGCCACAGCCGCCATGATCAGGGCCTCTCAGGCAGACATAGCGGCGCACCCGATGATCGGGATTACTGTGCCGGGCTTGCGAATACAGCCGATTACCGCAACGCCCACACCGCAGCATCCCCGACAACACATACGTGCGCGCCGCCCGCGTCTTGGTCACCGCACGCGCCGCGATGCGCGCCAAGATCCGGTCCCGCTCCGCCGGCGTAATGATCGCCGGCCACTTGGCGGGGCCGATCACCTCACCACGATGCTCCCGCAGACCCGCGATACGGCCCGAGCACAGGATCTGACGCACCGCCGAGGTCTGCCACGACTTGGCCACCGCCGGGGAAACGCCGGAGTCATTGAGCCACACCGTCAACGACAACAACGACTGGCCCGCCAAGTAGCGGTCCACCATCTCACGCACCACCGCCGCCTCCGACGTCCGCAGCGTGATCTTGTCGTCCTCGTAGCCGAACGGGCGCACCGAGCCGTGCGGTAGTCCCTGTTCGGCGTTCTGCAACATCTTGCGGCGAATACGTGCGGACTTCCTACCTGACTCTTTGGCCGCGAAGGCGGCGAAGATGCGCGCCATAAACAACCCATCGTCGTTACCCAGGTCGATATCGGCGGTCACGGTAGCCACGTCTCGCACACCCACCGACTCACACAAAGCGACGAACTCCTCCAACTCCACCGGACGCCGATGCAGCCGATCCAAGTTGTAGACGATCACCGCATCCCGAGCACCCGATTCCAGGTCAGCCAACATCCGGGCGTACTGCCGGCGGGGCTTGCCTGAGAACGCCGACACATCGTTATCGACATACTCATCACCCACCAGCCAGCCCCGATCAGCAGCCAACTTGCGGCAATCCTCCAACTGCCGCGCCACCCCCAACCCGGTGCCCTCAACGTCGGCCGAAATCCGGGCATAAATCGCCGCCGACCGCACCCCAGTCCGTTGAGCTGGAGTTTTCGCTTTCGTCATGAGGGTATATTAGCAACATCTGACCTTGGCCAACTCGGTGGGGCCGCCGTCTTCCCAGTGCCACAGGTGGTGGCCGTGCAGGCCGCGGGTGGCCCCGCAGCCGGGAACCGCGCACGCGGGCTGGCGATGCTCCAGGGCGCGGCGAAGCCGCCGGCTGATCTGGCGGGTGGTGCGCCCGGCACCGATCACCTGGCCGTCGCGTTCGAACCAGACTTCACAGGTGGCATCACAGCTCAGGTAGCGGCGTTCGGCCTCGGTGAGCAGTGGACCCAGATGCAGCGCCGCGGCGCGCTGCGCAACGTCGACGTGCACCACCACCGTGGTGTGCTGCCCGTGGGGGCGGCGGGTGGCCTCGGCATCCCATCCGGCCTCGACCAGACGCATAAACGCCTCGACGGTGCCCGGCAACGGCGGCGCGGTATCTGATGCGTGAGCGCCAGTGCCGCGATCGTGTTTCCACTCGGCAATCAGCGCATCACGATGAGACGCCAGCGCGGCGTCAAACTTCGCCGCATCCAGGCGCGAAAGTGTGATCCGCCAACAGCTGAACTCCTCGCTGGAGGTCTTGGTGATCGAAGGTTGCCGTTTCGGCCGCGAATCGGGCTCGGGCCGCGGTTCCAGCTTAACCGCGGTGCGCAGCTGATTGACTGTGGCACAACGGGCCAACTCCGCGTAATGCGCATCGGAACCCTCCCCGGCGCCCGCGGCGATCACCCCGACCTGATCCAGCGACAGCCCACCCTCGCGCAGGCCTTGCACACAGCGCGGAAACGCCTCCAGCCGGCGCGCCACGGTGGTGATCGTGTGGGCGTTGGCCGACGACGAGCCCAGCTTCCAGGCCACCAACGCCGCGACCGAGCGTGCCCCCGTGGCCCCGCACAGCTCGTCGCGATCCAGCTCAGCAACGATCACCACGATCCGCCCATCAATCGCGTTGCGCTGACCGGCCAACGCCGCCAATTCGGCCAACAACACCTCAAGACC
>JAQTVU010000129.1 GCA_028706695.1 Mycobacterium sp. | reverse complement strand
GCCGACCCTCATGGGTGTAGCGGCGCAACGTGCGCGTCGACAGCCCCAACCGGTGCGCCGCCGCGGGCGCCGACACCTAATCGTCGGGGCCGCGGTTAGCCATCGGCCGCATCCTCGACAGCGATTCCCGCGAGCGCGGCGGCCAGCAACTCGGTCTGATCCCACCGTCGCCGCGCCGCCAACAGCATCCGGGGAAGCGCCGAGATCGCTGCGTCCATGTCGACGAGCGTTTCCGGATCGAGCAACGGGCAGTCGTGTTCGGTCCACGTGAACAGGGCCTGGTCGGCCAAGGCCACCACATCTGCGTCATGCCCGCAGGCGCGGTGGTCGGTTCTGGCGTAATCGCATTTGTCGCCCAACGGAACCTCGGCGATCGTTTCCAAGGTCTCAACCTCACCGCGCAGCACATGATCGGCGACCATGTAGGCGTGGCCGAGGGTTTGCAGCGGCCAGCGGTGATCCCACTCGTCGGCGAATGTTTCGGCGGCCAGTCCGGAACCGGACACAAACGTCGGCACAGTGTTGCCGGTTGTCGCGTGGAATAGGTCGCCAAGCGTTCCAGACTCCCGGAACCGGCCGTACAGGCCGCACTCGTCGGACTCGGACAGCGGTTGGCCGCGCCGGACGCGTTCACGGTTGGTCTCACCGGCGCGCCGAGCGTGGGTCGACACGTCGTATCCACTGTCGACGACATAGGTGTCCGCGGCGGTGTCGTCCAGCGCGTCGTGCAGAAAATCCAGCAGATGCCCGCGGGCGAAATCTCCCGCGAAATTTATTGCCGGCTCAGTAATGTCCGGGTACTGGAAGCCGCGCCGCCGCGCCAGAATAGCAGCACGGCGCGCCCCGCGCAGCCGGTCCGCCTCGGCCCGCGCCGCACGCGCACGCCTCAACCACTCCGGCGCGTCGCGCTGCGCCTCGGCGACCTCCCGGTCCACGGCCTACCGAGATCAGGCAGATCAGCAACTTTGATGCCCAGCCGCTTCGCCGCGGCCGGCCGAGTCACCGTCTTACCAGCACCTCTACCGCTCATCTCCGCACATCTTCCTGACAAACGGCAACCAATAATGACCAATATTGACCAACAAACCAGTACCATAAACCGCGAATACCGGGCTCGCTACCCAGATACTCCCAGAGAGGTCCGACAAGTCCATTTAGCCACTACTGGCCAACAAAACCGCCAGCTGTTCGCAACCCGGTGAGCAACGGCCGCGCCAACGGGTCGTCGTGGCGAACCGACACGAAGCGGAACCGCCACGAGGCTGTCGCCGCCATGTTCGTCAAACGCCGGAACGGCGGCGCAGGGCCAGCCCAGCGGCACCTCGCCAGCCGAGCAGCAACACCGCGGTGACCGCCGAGGCCACCATCACGAAACTGGCCGCCACACCCGCCGCGGTGGCCTTCCGCAATACCATGCCGACGGTCACGGTGCACAGCCAGACGACGACGCCGGTGGGGACGACGGCCGTGGGCCGCCGCCAGCCGCGGGCGACCAGCCATCCCAGTACGGTGCCGGTGAGAAACGGCCACGCCGTCGTGGCCACGCCGCCGATGTTGATTCCTTCGTCGTGGCTGCGTCGCCCGGCGGCGCAAAACACCAGCACAGCGACGACGTCTACCACCAGGTACGCCAGCCGTCGCATGCAGCGAGACTACCCGGCGGGGCCACGATGTTGACCCCACGACCACGGTGAACCTAGATTCGTCCACGATGAACACCGCTTCGCAAAGCAGGCTCGCGGTGGTGACCGGCGCCGGATCGGGCATCGGCAAGGCGATTGCCCTGGCCTTCGCCGCGCAGGGCGACCGGGTCATCGCCGCCGACGTCGACGAGGCGGCCGCCGCGGCAACCGCCAAGGAGCAACCCGGGCTGATCACCGCGCTGCCGGTCGACGTCGCCGACCCCGCCCAGGTCGACGCCCTGCGGATGCGTACCCATAGCGAAGCTGGCGTGCCGCACATCGTGGTCAACGCCGCCGGCTGGGATCGTACCGACCAATTCATCAATGCCACAACCGAATTCGCGAACAAAGTGGTGGCGATCAACTATCTGGGCCCGGTGTATGTGTGCGGCGCGTTCCTGCCCGGCATGATTGAGGCCGACACCGGCGGGCGCATCATCAACGTGGCCAGCGACGCCGGGCGGGTCGGCAGTGCGGGGGAATCCATCTATGCCGGCGCCAAGGGCGGGGTGATCGCGCTGACCAAGTCGCTGGCCCGAGAAATGGCCCGTCACCAGATCACGGTCAATTGTGTGTGCCCCGGTCCGACGGACACGCCGCTGTTTCACGCGCAGCCCGAGAAGCTCAAAGAGGCTCTGGTCAAAGCGATCCCGTTCCGCCGCCTCGCGCGCCCCGAGGAGGTCGCCGCACCGGTGCTGTTCTTCGCCTCCGCTGCCGCGTCGTTCATCACCGGCCAGGTGATCAGCGTCAGCGGCGGCCTGACGATGGCCGGTTGGCGGTCGGGTTAGTGGCAGGCTGAGTTGATGACTTCCACGACACCGCCCCCCTTCGACCGAGACGACCCCCTGGCCCTCGACGCGTCGCTGTCCAGCGACGAGATCGCGGTGCGCGACACGGTCAGACAGTTCTGCGCCGAGCATGTCCTCCCGCATGTCGTCGACTGGTTCGAGATCGGCGACCTGCCGGTCCGCGAGCTGGCCAAGCAGTTCGGCCAGCTTGGACTGCTCGGGATGCACCTGCACGGCTACGGCTGCGGCGGTGCCTCCGCCGTGCACTACGGCCTGGCCTGCCTGGAGCTGGAGGCCGCCGACTCCGGCGTGCGCTCGATGGTCTCGGTGCAGGGCTCGCTGGCGATGTTCGCGATCTGGAACTTCGGATCCGAAGAGCAGAAGCGGCAGTGGCTGCCCGGCATGGCCACCGGCGAGCTGCTCGGCTGCTTCGGGCTCACCGAACCCGACGCCGGGTCCGATCCCGCCTCGATGAAAACCCATGCCCACCAAGACGGTTCGGACTGGGTGATCAACGGCCGCAAGATGTGGATCACCAACGGCTCGCTCGCTGACGTCGCGATCGTGTGGGCGGCCGCCGACGACGGGATCCGCGGCTTTGTCGTCCCCACCGACACGCCGGGCCTCACCGCCAACACCATCCACCACAAGCTGTCGCTGCGGGCGTCGATCACCAGCGAGTTGGTGCTCGACGACGTGCGGCTGCCCGCCGACGCGATCCTGCCCGAGGCTCGCGGCCTGCGCGGGCCGCTGTCGTGCCTGTCCGAAGCGCGCTACGGGATCATCTGGGGGTCGATGGGCGCGGCGCGTTCGGCCTGGCGGTCCGCGCTCGACTACGCCACCCAGCGCACCCAGTTCGGCCGCCCCATCGCCGGATTCCAGCTGACACAGGCCAAGCTGGCCGACATGGCGGTCGAGCTGCACAAGGGCCAGCTGCTGTCCCTGCACCTGGGTCGCCTCAAGGACAGCGTGGGGCTGCGCCCCGAGCAGGTCAGCTTCGGCAAACTCAACAACACCCGTGAGGCTCTCAAGATCTGCCGGACCGCCCGAACCATTCTGGGCGGCAACGGGATCTCACTGGAGTACCCGGTTATTCGGCACATGGTGAACCTGGAATCGGTGCTGACCTATGAGGGCACCGCCGAGATGCACCAGCTCATCCTGGGCCAGGCGTTCACCGGTAGCGACGCGTTCCGCTGACGGGAGTACCGCACATGACCCGCCTGGAATACACCGCCGAGCACCAGCAGTTCCGGGAGCTGGTGCGAGACTTCGTCCAGCAGGGCGTGGTACCCAACCACGAGAACTGGGAAAAAGACGGCCGGTGGGACCGGTCGCTGTTCGTCGAGGCCGGAAAGCTTGGGCTGCTGGGCTTTTCGGTGCCCGAGCACCTCGGCGGCGCGGGGGTCCGCGACTTTCGCTACAACGCCATCGTCATCGACGAGCTGCAGCGGGCCGGGGCGGCCGCCGAGGCCATCGCCTTCACACTGCAGAACGATATCGTGCTGCCCTACCTCACCGACGCGACCACGCCGCAGCAGCAGCAGCGCTGGCTGCCCGGCGTGGTGACCGGCGAGACGGTGCTCGGCATCGCGATGACCGAACCGGGCGCCGGCAGCGACCTGGCCGGAATCCGCACGTCGGCGGTGCGGGACGGTGACCATTACGTCGTCAACGGGGCCAAGACGTTCGTCTCCAATGGGCAGAACGGGGACCTGTTCGTGGTCGCGGTGCGCACCTCGCCGGACCGGCACAAGGGCCTGTCGCTGTTGGTGGTGGACACCGACACTCCCGGCTTCTGCCGCGGCCGCAACCTGGAGAAGATCGGCCTGCACGCCCAGGACACCAGCGAGCTCGCCTTCACCGATATGCGGGTTCCGGTGGGCAATCTGCTCCAGGAAGAGGGCAGTGGCTTTTATCAGCTGGTCGGACACCTGCCGCAGGAACGACTTGCGCTGAGCGTGGGCGCGGTGGCGGCCGCCGAAGCCGTGCTGGCCCAGACGCTCGACTACGTCAAACAGCGCCGGGCCTTTGGCACGCCGATCGCCGGCTTTCAGCACAGCCAATTCGTGCTGGCCGAGCTGGCCACCGAAATCGACGTCGCCAGGACGTTTCTCGACGACTGCCTGGGCGAGCACCTCGACGGCGAGTTGACCGTCGCGCGGGCGGCGAAGCTGAAATGGTGGACCACCGACTTGCAGGTGCGCACCGTCGACCGGTGCCTGCAGTTGCACGGTGGCTATGGCTACATGCGCGAGTACGCCGTGTCGCGGGCCTTCGTCGATGCCCGCATACAGACGATCTACGGCGGCACCAATGAGATTATGAAGACGATCATCGCCAAGGACTTGGGTATCTGAGGCCTGGGTATCTGGGACCTGGGTATCTGAGACTTGGGTATCTAGAGGGGTCTGGTGGCGCCCAACACAGCGCGTTTTCCTCGATGAGGCGGCGCAGGGCGCGGGTCAGTCTGCGGCCACGTCAGCTCCTCGACGCCGCGATCACGGTGATGGCACGACCGGTGTCCACGTTCCACGGCCGGCTGGCGCCCGAGGTCGCCGACGCCGGGGGACGACGCCGTTGGGCCGCCGGCAGCGCGGATCAAGGAACGCGCAATCGCCGCCGTCTGCAGCCGGGTCTATCGATCGCGCGCAGCGGCGCGGCCCACCCCATGCTCAACGCGCTGGTTGCCGATGACCGTCGCGCGGACTACGCATACCTGCTGGAATAGCGGTCATGAATCCTCGGATCGTCGTTGTCGTCGCGGTGTGGTCATTTCTGGGCGCTCTCGTGTGGCCGCTCAGGGCTTTTGCCGAGCCCGGCGTCACGCTGCCGTCGATGACGGCCGGTGGCGGCGGACCGATCATCGGTGGCGGCAACAACGCCGGGATCGCCCGCCAGCTGTTCAACTTCGGCGCCCCCAACGTGCAAGAGGTCGACGGCTCGGACGCCGCGCAGTTCATCAATGCTGCCGCCGCGGTGACCAACCCGCAGCTTTCGGCCCCGTTCTCGCTGCTGCGCCGGGCGTTGACGTGCCAGAGAGACAACGCCGGGTTCGGGGCACGCGCCTACCGGCGCAACGACGGCCTGTGGGGTGGCGCGATGCTCGTCGCCGCCAAGAGCGCCGTCCCGAGCGTCGACGCCCTGAAGCAGTGCGTCATGACCAACTGGCGCAGGTCGAGCGCGGGCGGGGAGACCGCGATGTGCAACAACGGCTGGAGCACGCCGACCAACGGCGACCTCCGCAAGGTCGAGACCTACTACATCCTGCTCGCCGGCACCGCCGCAGACTTCTGCAGCACGATCAACGACAAGCTCAAGGGCAACGCCAGCGGCTGGCCGAGCTGACCGGTCGGCAAGTTTCGTCGGAAGCATTCGATGCGACGAGCCTTGTCGCCGGCGGTGCGGACACCGTTCAGGAGGGTTGAGGTGAGCGATACGCCGCGGGGATCGCCGAGGCGGTCGGGCCCCAAAATATCGGTCGGGGGATGACCACCCGCAGCTCATCGCTGGGGCGCGGGTGCGACGCGGCGCGGCGCCAGCGCGTCGAACTTGTCAGCAACCGGATCTACTCCTACACCACCCGCCGCGTTGACGATGACGTCCTGTTCTGGAATTTGGTCCTACGAACAAGACCCGCCCATGGGTCTGCCGCTCGACGCCGCCGACGAAGCGGACCGCGGCGGCCGGTGCTGAACTGGGTGGAACAGCGGGCCCAGGGCATGTCAATCTGTCGGCGGCCGAACACGCCGAGACGGCCGAGCGGCACCCGACGGCTTGGCGCCTCAGAATTGCGTCCAGGGCAAGCCGATTGCCCGCCAACCCGGGTTGAGGTGACCCTCGAAGCCATCCAGCACGTTGTAGGCTGGAGCGATGCCCGCCTCCGTCGCGGCCTTCGCGGCCGACCGGGAGCGACCGCCCGAGCGGCACAGAAAGACGACCGGCCGCTCCCGGCCGCCCGAGGCCGGCGGCAGCCGGTCGTGCAGCTCGGCGACGAAGGCGTCGTTGAGCCTCCCGTCGCCGCTGGTCCACTCGAGGAAGACCACGTCGCAGCCGACGCCGGACAAGTCCGGCACGCCGACGAATCGCCATTCGGCGTCGGTGCGCACGTCGACCAGCACCGCATCGGGGTTGTCGTTGAGCATCTTCCACGCCTGCAGCGGCGTGACATCTCCGGCGTAACTCACCTGTTCGAGTCTGGCACATACGCCCGGGTCGCGACCTGCCGCGCCCGTTCGCGCGCGGCCGCCACGTCCGGTGCCGTGGCCATCGCCACCCATAGCCGCGGGTCCGCGCCCCGCCCAAACACCCGGACGTCGCTTTCGGGCACCTGCAGGGCGCCGGCCACCGCGCCGACGCCCGGCAACGGCGAGCCCGGCCCGATCGCCCGTGCGGCGCCCGGTGAGTTCATCATGGTGTCCACCGGCAGGCCCAGAGTGGCGCGCGCCTGCAGCTCGAACGCCGAGAGCCGCTGGCTGCGCGCGGTCACCCAGGCGCTCTGCTGCGGGCGCGCCGTGACGTCGGCGAAATACACCTCGTCGCCGTGGATCATCAGCTCGACAC
>JAQTVU010000128.1 GCA_028706695.1 Mycobacterium sp. | reverse complement strand
CGAATACGCCGCCAACTGACCATCGGTCTACAGGCCGGCGCCATGCCCGTCCTGACGCCCCGCAAGCGACTACGTCACTAACCACCGTCGCTCAAGTCATGTGCGGCACGACGACGTTGACCGCCGCTACAGGGCTCAGCGGACAAGGGCTTGCACTTTTTCGCCGGCAAGAAGCGGAGCGTTGGCTGGTCCTTTGATGTACGGGCCGCGGAAGATCACTTGGTGCCGACCGAGACTTGGGTACCACTGACGCACCTTGTGCATCCGTACCACCCATGAGTGCTGCCAGTTGACCTGGCGGTGCGGGCTGTCGATAGAAGCCATCTGATGAAACCGGCGCAGCTGAACGACGCGGACCCTCTCCCATTTCTGCGGTTGGACGCCGGCACGCTCATCGCGACACCGCGGGGTGACAGTCATAGGTTGTGCAGCGATCCGCAAAAACGCAAACAGGTAAGCCAGAATTGCTGCATGCGAGCCGCTTTCACAGACCAAGGCGTATTCGTTGTCGGGCCCCGATTCAGCGACTGCGTCAGCAACCGCCCAGTCCTGCGGGTCAGGGCCGGACTGAAAGGCTTCCTGCGAGACGGACCGGCCCATCTGCACCGCTCGGTCGAGGGGTACCTGGGTCATGGTCGGCCATGGCCTGGGATTGGAGCCGGGAATGTTTTGTTTCCAACCGGAACGCGACCAGTGATGAATGCGCAGCATGCAAACCCCGGCACGGTTGGACGTGACCTGCCAGGTGATGGCCTCAGCGTCTGACCATCCGCCCGGGCCGCCGAGCTGGACCGGGCGTGGGAACACCAAGAACCCGGTCTCCCAGTCGATGTCGTCGCGGGTCAGCGTTGCCAGATCGTCGGCGTCGATCGTTGCCGCGGCCGCGGCAACGGCGCGATGCATGGCTGGCGCGATCACGAAGACCTCCGCGATCAGCATCGCATTGCGCAGCGGCTCAGTTACTGAACAGATCAGATCGACGATCGCGCTCTCGTCCTGGCCGGCCACGGACCCTCCGTGCAAGTCCTCCCAGTGGACACGAAGCTCGGCCGCGCTGAACGCTCCGGTGTCTTTAGCCCGGTCGAGCGCCTGTCTGACGTCACTGATCGCCCGTCGCCGCCACGCGCTTCGAAAGAGCGGATGCGCAAGGCCTTTAACGATCTCGTCGCGCATAGCTGCCGCCCGTTGCGCATCCGCAAGCGCCGCCCATTCTCGTTCAGGCCGTTGCTGGTGGCACTGCTTGGCGACGCGCCTCTTTCTGGACACCGATCGCTACCTCACATTGTCGTTGGTGGTGGGTGGTGGTGGTCGGCTACGGCCGGTTTGAAATCCTCCTGCGCCTCCTCCTTTTTCTCCGTAGTAGGTCTCCTAAACCCATTCCCGGAGTCGGGGTAGTACGCCCGCAAGGCGGTCGAACAGGTCGGGCCAGCCTTTCTGCAGCCAGGTGAGGTGCCCGTTGGCGAGTTTCGCGGCATCGATGATCGAGTCCACGCGGATAGATGCAGGCGGCGCGCCGAGGGCTGCGAGCTTGGCGTACAACGGGTTCGGCGGGATACCGCGTCCCGCGAGGTACTCGAAGACATGGCTGGTTTGCCAATCCCAGATCGGCCCGTAGGTGATGGTGCCGTCGACGCGGTGCACGACACCGCCGAATTGTCCCCGCGCCCCTGCCCGGTCGCCGGCGGTGTCCGCGGTGGTGTGCTTGGCCAGGTGCGCGCGGTAGAGGTGGCTACGGCCGGCGGACTCTTGGGCGCGCACCCCCCACAGTGACCCGCGGCCGTGGCGTGCGTGCGCTTGAGCGGCAGGGCCGGTGATCATGATGTCGGCCAGGGCGACGCCGAAGTCTCGATCGGGGGCGTCGTAGTCGAATCCTCCGGCGGCGATGAACACCGTGAGGAGATCAGGGTCAGCGGTGATCACTTCGAAGTTGAGTTTCCATGCCCGCGCCAAATCGTTGATGTAGCTGAGCGTTTCAGGGAATTGCAGCCCGGAATCGTAGAAAACCACGGGCACGTTCGGGTCAACTTGGCGTGCCAGGTCGACCACGGTCGTGGAATCCTTGCCGCCACTCCAGGCCACGAACCCGTGGTTGCGCTCGAGGTGCTCGCCGATCCGGTCCAGCAGATGCCGGTACGTGCTGGCGCCGCGGCGCTGGGCCCGGATTCTCCGCAGCACCTCGACGTCCAGGGCACCGGTCACTGTCCAGACACCGTGATCCGGCCGGCGGCCCCAGGAAACAGATGCTCCAGCCACACCCGCACATATTGGGCGGCGCCCTCACCGACCAACAGGTTCTCCGCCGTCGTGGTGCCATCCCACCACGAATAATGCTTTCGCCCTGGAAGTTTGATGCCGATGCGGGGCGCTTTCGGGTCACGCCGGCGCGCGAACATCAACGCCGATCCGGCGACCTCGGTCCACGTGTCACCGTCGAAGTCGAGCCGCCCCTTGGTGTCTCGGCGCCCGCCGGCACGTTTGGCCATGGGCACACGCGCCACACACGCGAACTGCTCATCGGCGGGGCGCTCCTTCGCGCGGCCCACCACCCGAAACGGTGTCGCACTCGCCCGCTGCGGATCGCCGAAGCGGTTGGGATGAATGAACCAGCGATCGGTCACAACTCCCCCTCACTGCCCTGAGCACCAGGCGGCCCGAGCCGCCCACTAAACAGGTCTTCAGCCTGCACCACAAGCCTCTCACCCCGCCCGCCTCCGGTGGCGTAGGGAACGATCGCGGCGCGGGTCAATCGCAGATGCATCCCGCGAGGCAGCAGATGCCTGGTGTCATCACCGGTGCCGGCACGGCCCATGTACATGCCGCGGCTCGTCGTGATCTCCAAGACCACGACCCGCTGATCATCGTGGCCGGGCAGCTCGTGCAGACAGTGCGTGGCCGGCGTGAATTGGTCAAACGCGATCCTCGCCCCCTCCCGCAGACCGGCCGGCAGATCCCGCTTGTCGAACACACTCGGCACGTCATCAGGCAGCCGCACCCCGACATACACCGTGTGGTCACGGTCGTTGAGCTGCTCATAGGAGCCGATCGCCCGGTCCACCCGCTGCACCATCACCCGGTCCTTGGCGGCAAGCCCGTGCACATCACCGGCCGCGCGGTGCAACCCCTCGTTGACCCGCTCCCAGGAGGTCACATCCGGGCTGGCCAACAACGTCTCCACCGCCTTGCGCTGGGAACGCGGAGCGGCCGCGGCAACTCGATTCTTCAATGCAGAACGCACTTTTCGCTGCCGCGCGCTCAATGGCGCCCGGTAGGCGATTTCAGCGGGTGGTTCACGGCGCAGCCGTTCGGACTCGACGTGGCTCATATCCCTCGGGGTGGCGCGATCGCGATCACGGGTCGCCCGAGTCAATGACCGGTCCTCGTCGCGCGCAAGATCAGCGATCAAGTTCGACAACCGCACCTGATCGGCTTCACTGAGCGCCGCCTCCGAGGCCGTGCGCGCGGCCTTGAGTTCGCGTTCAGTGGGCTTGCCGCCTTCGGCGTCGAGCACCGGGCGCTCACGATTCGGGCGGGCGCTCGTCGCCCCCATCGGCCGCTCCCCCGGATTCGGGCGCCGCACCACGCGCAGCGCCTCAACGTTGACCAGTTCCGGCCCAAGGATCTATTCGAAGCGCAGCCCGCCGAGTCACCGACACGATTACGAACGGCCTTTCTCACCAGCGCCCAGCACCGCGCCGGCACCGCAACCGTCCACCCCCCGCCACACCGGGCTGCACCCAGACCGCCGTGGTTGCCGCCCGTCTGGCCACGGCGTAGCTTTCGCGTCTATGCCGCATAGGCAGCCCAAACGCGAGCACCCGCCATCGGCTGGCATCACTTGGTGCATCGCAAACGATCACGTGCATCGAAGTCACCGGAAGGCCATCAGCTATGACCACCTACTGCACCACCCGTACCGTCGATGCCTTCTGGACCATGCGCCACGGCACGCCCGCCGCGTCCATCGGCCTGGAGCCCGACGTTCGACTGATCGCCACACCCGCAGAGCTGCAAGGGTTCATCGCCCAGCTTCAGGCGGTGCTCGATGCTGGCGAAGAGTTCGACGACCACGACCGCACGGCACGCTTCGTCGACCTCGCGTATCGCGGATCGCCCACCATCTCCACGGTGAGCGCCGTCACGCCAACTTGCTGACCTTCTCCATGAGTAGCTGGGCGACATCAGCCGCGGACGGGACGTGGCGCGCCGTCCCGTCGCGGTCCCCGAAACTGAAATAGACGATGTTGACCTCAACGATGCAGTTGTCCCGCACGCCGAATGCTCGCGCCTCCGGCAATGTCATGTAACTGCTGATTTGATCAACCGGCGCCGACACGACGGAATTATTCTCCTGCATGGCGCCGACGTGGGACGTGAAATCGGCGTCGCCGCCGACCATCGTCCACGCCCCACTGCAGCCACTCCACCGCTGTCCCGCCGCGGTGAATGTGGCATCGGCGGCCTGCTCCGTCGGCAATGCCACCACCGCCTCGTCGACCACGACCGCCGCCGGATTCGGACTCGACTGCTCCCAACTGCTCGACGCGACGTCGCGGACGTCAGCGCCCTCATAGCTGTCCGTGATGAGCGGATCAATCAGACCACCGCACGCGCGCGGCGTCTCCGCGTTGCCCCGCAGAAGCTCACGACCGCCTGCCGACGCAGGCCGGTCGGGATCGGGCTTGAACTCCTGGCCGAAAGCCCGACCTAACTCTGCGCCGTCCAGGAGCGCTTGCGCCACCATGCGTCCCGTGAGCGGGCGCGGCACCAGTCCCGGCGCGGGCCGCGCCGCCCCACCGGCGATCGCGGTGCAGCCCGCCGCTAAACCTGCCACGAACAGCATCAGAACAGATCCGCAGCGCCGCCCGATCACCTCACCCCCACCGACCCGGGCGATCCGGCGCCGCCGCGCCGTCATCGCGGCGCCTAACTACCGCCGCGGCGAGCACTCGGCGGGCTGATCCAGCGTGCCCGTAGCGCCTCGTCGTCGGCCAGCAGCACCCCGGCCGCTGCCCAATGCGTACTCAACGGCACCGCGTCGACCGCCGGATAGGCAGCCTCCAAGTCGCCAACGTCCGCTGCGACACCGACCACCCCGCCCGCCGCGGCGCTCGCCTCCTCAAGGCTCGCGGTGTGAGCGTCAGCGGCGGCTTCCAAACCGTCAAGGTCGGCGAAAACACCCCGCGGGATCGCGGCATCACCACGAATCCAGCTCGTGAGCCGCCGGCGCTCCACCCCGAGCCACTCCTTGATGTCGGCGCGGGTCAAACCCAGCATGGTGATGCGCACCATCAACTCGGCGCGCCGACGGCTGGCGGGCTCTTCACGTTCGTCGAGGTCATGGAAGACCAGCCGCGCGTCGGGGTGTTTCTCCCAAGCGCGCCCCGCGCAGATGCGGTGCAGCGCGGCAATGCCTTGCGCAACGCCGGCGCTGGATGCGGCGGCGTCGGTGCGAAAGGTCACGATCCGGCCGGTGTCGGCGGCCGCGCCGGCCAGCTGTTCGGTGATCCGGTCGGCGAGGCGCTCAAGTGTGGCCAGCCGGGGGATCACGACGGTCAGGCCCGCGACCGGGCCCGCGGCGGCCTCCCAGGTGCGCAGCACCGCCACCGGTATCGCTAGAACGATGGCAGCGTCTTGTTCGGGCAGCCCGAGAGCACCGCGCCGACACCGCAGGTCAGCACCCGAGTAGAGCCGCTGATCCGCTGGCGCGCACATGCCGACGAGTTTATGGGAGCGCAGCCCAACGCCGGCCGGCCGTCGCCCGGCCGCGCCGCGTTCCGCGCCGACGCTCGGCTGAAGGTGGCGGCCAGATGGGGCCCATGCTCCCTGCTTCATGTTTCAAACGATACAGCCGTCAAGAGCTCCGCTGCGGATGCAATAGCGTTGCGGCGCAAGAATTGGTGTTCGGCAACGCGGGCTCGATTACGGCGCACACTCACACCCAGCTGCAGCGCGATCCGGCAACCGCGAGTCCCCGCTACTAGTGGTGGGCAAATTCAGACCGTCGAACACGCTTGGTCCACAAGGATGAGGCGCTACCGCAGTAGGGTCGGTGCTACGAAACACACACACGGGCAGGGAGAGGGTTTCCCAGGGGCTCCGCTGCGTGCAGCGGAGCCCCTCCTCTCTGCGAGCTGCTCCCCGCCCCCACCCAGATCAGTACCGGGGCGCCCCACCGCAAGCCAAGCCCGACGCAGGCCCTTTCCCGCCCGGATCACCGCGGCGATCGTTGTCGCCGCAGTGATGGCGACCTGCACGAGCGGCTGCGGCTTCCCCGACCGTCGCGGCGCAGCCGACTCGATCGGCCAGACGATTCGCGCGATGCCCGGTGTCGCCACAGCTGAAGTCCGTTACGACACCTCGTTTGACGGCGGCGCCCACTTCGATCTCACCGCGACGTTGACACCCACCGCCGAAGACGACCAGGGTGCCGCGGTGGCCCGCACCTTCGTCGACAAGGTCGCCGCCGCGAACTTCGCTCACTTCGACGTCACCTTCGAGCTGCGCTACCGGCATGCCGGCACCGTAGACATCCCCGCAAGCACGACGGACACCAGCTCCACACTTCGCACGGAATACTCGTTCGATGATCCAGCCGTCATGCGCCCTGAGCGCTCACCGGACGCGGTCGCTGCGGCCACAAAATGGTGGCTCGACATCGCCCGCTCGCCCGCGGTCGACACCGTCACGGTGACACTGCCATTGCACGACCGCTACAGCGACGTCACAGGACCCAACCTTCACGTCCAAATCCCTCTGACTGCCGACGACACGACACTCACCGACCTGATTACCGCTCACCCACAACTGAACTCAGCCTCATGGGACATCGTGCTGCCCGGACGCGACCCCTACAGCCCCGCGAACTCCTACTCCACCGTCGGACTGCTCCTGGATCACAAACTCCGCCAGACGTGGCAACACATCGTCGACAACATCCGACCAATCGACCACGCCGAAGCATCAACCACCGTGCCCCCCAAGCGAAATCAGCCACCGACCGAAGCCACACTCACTCTAGCGTTCGACCACGGCAGACAACGCGACTTCC
>JAQTVU010000127.1 GCA_028706695.1 Mycobacterium sp. | reverse complement strand
GTCCTGCCGCTGGCGCTGCCGCTGGCGCTGGCCAACGCCGCCGCAGGGTTCCCGGCGCTGGCGGCGCCGGTGGCGGGGGGCATCGCGGCGACCGGCCAACCGGTCTCGACCGGGTCGCCGGCAGTGCCGGCGGTGGTCATGGCCCCGACGCTCGCGGCGCCCACGGCGGCCCCGGTAGCGGCGCCGGCCGCCGCCACCGGTGCTCCCGCCGTGCCGGCCCCCGTCGCGGCGGCCGGGAGTTTCGGCTACGCGGCGGCCTGCGGCGGCGACCCGGGGCCCGGCTTCGGGCCGACGCTGGGTGGCCGCGGCGGAGCGAAGGCGCCCGCGGGGACCGTCCCCGCGGCGGCCGCCGGGGTGGCGAACCGGGCCGAGTCGCGGGCGCGGCGGCGCAAGCGCGCGACGACGCGTGAGTATGGCGACGAATTCCTGGACTTGGACGCCGGTTTCGGCGTCACGCCCGACTACCCGGCGCAGCCGGCGCCCGTGGCGGTCGGGACCGCGAACGGGGCCGGGGCGCTGGGCTTCTCGGGTACCGCCCACCGGGACGACGTGCATCGGGTGGGGGGCCTGACCGAGCTGGCCGGCGGCGAGTTCGGCGGCGGCCCGCGCATGCCGATGGTGCCCGGCACCTGGGACCACGACGACGACTCGGGGAGAGGGGGACCGGACGGTTAGCGCAGCGAAGCTCGGCAACCGCAAGTCAGGAAGATCACGAAGAAGGGAAACACGATGAGCCTCTTGGATGCTCACATTCCGCAGTTGGTGGCCGCGCAGTCGGCGTTCGCGACCAAGGCTGCGCTGATGCGCAGCACCATCGGCCAGGCCGAGCAGGAGGCGATGTCGGCGCAGGCGTTTCACGTCGGGGAGTCGTCGGCCGCGTTTCAGGCCGCCCACGCCCGGTTCGTGGAGGTCGCGGCGCGCATCAACACCTTGCTCGACATCGCCCAGGCCAACCTCGGGGATGCCGCGGGCACGTATGTGGCCGCCGACGCCGCGGCGGCGTCGACCTACACCGGCTTCTGACCCATCTGGCACACGAAAGGACTTCTGATGTCGCAGATCATGTACAACTACCCGGCGATGCTGGCCCACGCCGGGGACATGTCGGGCTATGCCGGCACCTTGCAGGGGTTGGGCGCCGACATCGCCGCTGAACAGGCCGCGCTGTCCAACGCCTGGCAGGGCGACACCGGTATGACCTATCAGGTGTGGCAGGCCCAGTGGAACCAGGCCATGGAAGAACTGGTGCGCGCCTACCAGTCGATGGCCGCCACCCACGAAGGCAACACCATGGCCATGCTGGCTCGGGACACGGCCGAAGCCGCCAAGTGGGGCGGCTAGTCAGTGCAGCGACGACCGTAAATGGACACCGAACCCAACGCCGTCGAGCTGACGGTCGACCACGCGTGGTTCATCGCCGAAACGGTCGGGGCGGGCAGCTTTCCGTGGGTGCTGGCGATCACCGCGCCGTACCGCGACGCCGGGCACCGGGACGCGTTCCTGCGCCGCCAGCAGGACGAGCTGACCCGCCTGGGCCTGGTCTCCGAAGACGGCGTCGTCAACGCCGTGGTCGCCGACTGGATCAAGGCGGTGTGCTTCCCGGACCGGTGGCTGGACCTGCGCTTCGTCGGCCCGCGGCCGGGTGAGTTGCTGCGCGGCGTGGTGGCCAAGCGTCCCGGCGTCACCGGCAAGACCATCGTGGCACTGCGCAGCGCGCAGCTGATCACGTTGACCGCCATGGACATCGCGGACCCTCGCGCGCTGGTTCCCGTGCTAGGCGCCGGGCTGGCGCAACGCGCGCCGGCACAGTTCGACGAGTTCAGCATCCCGGCGCGCGTCGGAGCGCGGGCCGACGAGCGGCTGCGGTCCGGCGCATCGCTGCCGGAAGTGCTTGACTACCTGGGCATTCCGGCGTCGGCCCGACCGGTGGTGGAATCGGTGTACACCGGTCCGCGCAGCTACGTCGAGGTGGTCGCCGGGTGCCGCCGCGACGGCCGGCAGGCGACCACCGAGGTCGGCATGAGCCTGGTGGACACCACCGCGGGGCGCGTGCTGGTCAGCCCGTCCCGCGCCTTCGACGACGAGTGGGTCTCGACGTTTCGCCCGGGCACCCCGTTCGCGACCGCCGTCGCCGTCGAACAGCTGACGGGCCTGCTGCCGGACGACCCGTGGTTCCCGGGTCAGCGGCTGTCCCGAGAGTTTTCCGCAACAACACAGCGATAGACAACAACACAGCGATAGAGAAGAGAGCACGATGTCCCAGCAACCATGGCGGACCCGATGATGTCCGGCGCCGTCATGCCGATCGTCCGCGTCGCCATCCTCGCGGACAGCAGGCTGACGGAGATGGCCCTGCCCACCGAGCTGCCGCTGCGCGAAATCCTGCCCGCGGTCCGGCGATTGATGGTTCCGACGGCCTCCAACGGCCACGGCGACGCGGCCGGCGACGACGGGGCGGCGGTCCAGCTGAGCCTGGCGCCCGTCGGCGGCGCGCCGTTCAGCCTGGACGCCAGCCTCGACACGGTCGGGGTCGTCGACGGCGATCTGTTGGCGCTGCAACCGCTGCCGGTCGGTCCGGCCGCTCCCGGCATCGTCGAGGACATCGCCGACGCCGCCATGATCTTCTCGAGTTCCCGGCTGCGGCCGTGGGGACCGGCGCACATCCGGTCGGGCGCGCTGGCCGCGGCGATCGCCGTGGCGTTGGCGGCGACCGGTCTGGGCGTCACCTACCGGGCGGTCACCGGCGCGCTCGCCGGGCTGGTCGTGGTCGCGGCGGCGGCGGCGCTGACCGCGGTGGCCGGCCTGCTGCTCGGTGCACGCTCGCCGCGCGCCGGGATGGCGCTGTCGGTCACCGCGCTGGTGCCCGTGGGCGCCGCGCTGGCGTTGGCCGTGCCGGGGCGATTCGGGCCGGCGCAGCTGGTGCTGGCCGCGGCCGGCGTCACCGCCTGGTCGCTGATCGCCCTGCTGGTGCCCGGCGACGAGCGGGAACGCGTCGTCGGTGTCTTCACCGCCACCGCCGTGGTGGGGGCCGCGGTGCTGCTGGCCGCGGGCGCGGAGATGTTCTGGCAGCCGCCGCTCTCGACGCTCGGCTGCGGGCTGATCGTGGTGGCGCTGCTGGTCGCCATCGAGGCCGCGCAGCTGTCCGCGCTGTGGGCGCGTTTCCCGTTGCCGGTCATCCCGGCGCCCGGGGACCCCACCCCGCCGGCGCCGTCGTTGCCGGTGCTCGAGGACCTGCCGCGGCGGGTGCGCATCGGCGACGCCCATCAGAGCGGATTCATCGCCGCCGCGGTGCTGTTGAGCGTGCTGGGCTCGGTGGCGATCGCGCTGCACCCCGAGGCGGTGAGTGTGCCGGGCTGGTATGTGGTGGCGGCCACCGCGGCCGCGTCGATCCTGCGGGCCCGGGTGTGGGATTCGGCGGCCTGCAAGGCCTGGCTGCTCGCTCAGCCCTACCTGGTCGCCGGTGTGCTGCTGGTGCTCTACATCGCGACCGGGCGCCACACCGCGGCGACCGCCGCGCTGCTGGTGCTGGTGGGGCTCATGCTCGCCTGGGTGGTGGTGGCGCTGAACCCGCGCATCGCCGAGCCGGAGTGCTATTCGCTGCCGCTGCGCCGGCTGCTGGGCTTCGTCGCGGCCGGCCTCGACGCCTCCCTGATCCCCGTCATGGCATACCTGGCCGGTCTGTTCGGCTGGGTGCTCAACCGATGATCCGTCCCGGGTCGGCCTGCGCGGCGGCGGTGCTTACGGCTGCGGTGTGGACATGTCCGTCGGCGCTGGCCATCGACAAGCCCGAGGTGGATCCGGGCGTGGCGCCGCCCAGCGGCGCCCCGGGGCCCGTGCAGCCGATGGAGCAGCGCGGCCCGTGCACCTTCTCCGGAGTCATCCCCGGCAGTGATCCCAACGTGGTGACACCCAGCCAGGCGATGCTGAATCTGCCTGCGGCGTGGCAGCTTTCCCGCGGTGAGGGTCAGCTGGTGGCCGTGCTCGACACCGGGGTGCGGCGCGGGCCGCGTCTGCCCAACGTCGATCCCGGCGGTGACTTCGTGGAAACGACCGACGGCCTGGCCGACTGCGACGGGCACGGCACCCTGGTCGCCGGGATCATCGCCGGCCAGCCCGGGGGGGACGGCTTTGCGGGGGTGGCCCCCGCGGCGCGGGTGGTATCGATCCGGACGACGTCGGCGAAATTCTCGCCGCGCACCCCCGAAGGCGATCCGACGCTGGCGCGGGCGGCGCTGGACGTCGCGACGCTGGGCCGGGCCATCGTGCACGCGGCCGACCTGGGCGCCCGGGTGATCGACATCTCCGCGACCACCTGCCTGCCCGCCGACCGCCCGGTCGACCAGGCCGCCCTGGGCGCGGCGCTGCGGTACGCCGCGGTGGACAAGGACGCGGTCATCGTGGCCGAGGCGGGCAACACCGGGCCGGGCGGAGCGCTCGCGGGCGCGGCGTCGTGCGAATCGAATCCGCTCACCGATCCGGGCCGCCCGCAGGACCCCCGCAACTGGGCCGGTGTCACCTCGGTCTCCATCCCGTCGTGGTGGCAGCCGTACGTGCTGTCGGTGGGGTCCCTGACACCGGATGGCCGGCCGTCGACGTTCACCATGGCCGGGCCGTGGGTGGGCGTGGCGGCGCCGGGGGAGAACATCGTCTCGGTCAGCAACTCCGACGGCGGCGGCCTGGCCAACGGTCTGCCCGACAACCGCCGGCAGCTGGTCGCGCTGAGCGGCACCGGCTACGCCGCCGGCTACGTGTCCGGCGTGGCAGCGCTGGTGCGCAGCAAATACCCGCAACTGACGGCCCCGCAGGTGGTGCGGCGCATCACCGCCACCGCCCGCAACGGGGCCCGCGCGCCGTCCAACGTCGTCGGCGCCGGCAGCGTGGACCCGGCGGCGGCCCTGGCCTGGGAGCTGCCGCCCGCCGACCGGCCCGCGGCGGCGCCGGCCAGGGCGGTCGCCGTGCCGCCGGCGCCGGCGCCCCGGGACAACACACCGCAGACCGTCGCGCTGGCCGGTACCGGGTTGCTGGCCGGCGTGGTGGCGGCGGTCGCCGCGGTCACCACGGTGAGCGCGCGCCGACGAAAGGAACTAGCTAAATGAGCACGCTTGGCCCGATCCCGACTCCCGGACCCGCCCGCATCACGCTGGTGCTGCTGGCCGTGGTTCCCGCGGTGCTGGCCTACCCGTGGCGGTCGAGTCGCGACTACGCGCTGATCGGCATCGCCGCGGTGGCGGTCATCGTGCTGTTCGGGTGGTGGGATGGACTGCGTTTCACCACGATCCTGCGCCGCGCGGCGGGCTTGATGAGCCGCCGCAATGCATTCGTCCCCGAGCACGGGCCGGGCACCACGGCAACGGCGCTGCTGCGGGTCGGTCCGCCCGTCGATGACGCCGAGGTGCTGCCGCTGCCACTGATCGCCCGGTACCTGGACTGCTACGGCATCCGGGCCGACCGGATCCGGATCACCAACCGCGACAACCCCTCCGATGGATCCCGGCGGGAAACCTGGATCGGGCTGACGATCTCGGCGGTCGACAACCTGGCGGCGCTGCAGGCCCGTTCGCCGCGGATTCCGCTGCAGGAGACGGCCCGGGTCGCGGCGCGCCGGCTGGCCGACCACCTCAGGGAGACCGGCTGGGACGCCGTTGTGGTCGCGGCCGACGACGCGCCGCGGCTGGTGCCCGCCAACGCTCGCGAGACGTGGCGCGGATTGCGCTGCGGCGCCTCGGATTACATTGCGGCCTACCGGGTTCCCGTCGACGAGGCGCTGCCGGAGATGCTGGACGCGATCCGCTCGCATCCGGCCCGGGAGACCTGCACGGCGCTGGAGATCGCCGGTGACCGGAGCCACCACACGATCGCGGCCGCGTGCGCTTTCCTGACCGCGGCGCCGCCCCGGGCCACCGCGCCGCTGGCCGGGCTGATCCCGCAGCGCGGCAACCACGGTCCCGCGCTGCGGGCGCTGGACCTGGTGTCCACGCAGCGGCTCGACGGGCACACCGGGGAGCCTTCCGGCTTGCTGCAGCGGCTGGCCTGGCCGACGCCGCCGTCCGGTATTCGGCACCGGGCACCGCAACACCCACGGCCGGCCGCTTAGAACATCAGGCCGCGCAGAAACGCGGTCATCCGGCGCAGGTAGTCCAACTGGCTGACGTGTATCACGTGGCTGCCCGGAAACCAGTGCAGCGCACAGCGATCCCAATGCTCCCAGAGCATGATGGCCTGCTCGGGCGGGGCCATCCGGTCGCCGAGACCGGCGATGAGCATCCGCCGCTCCTTGGGCACCAGTGGGCGATAGGTCAGCGGGCTGTGGTACGCCAGCGCCGCGGTGAGCCGGTCGCGGTCGATGCGGGACAGGCGCAGTCCCAGCCCGACGAGTTTGTTGGCCGGGAACCAGGTGTCCAACATCGTGGCCGGGGTGACGATCGGGCAGTTGGGGATGACGGCTTGCAGCCGGTCGTCCACCGAGGCCACCAGGGCCGAGGTGTAACCGCCCAGCGATATGCCGGTCAGCGCGATGCGCTCGACGCCGGTATGGCGTAGATAGTCGACGGTGGAACGAAAGTCGTGCACGGCCTGGGCGACCGCCTCGGCGAAACCGCTGAGGCTTCTGGAGAAATAGCCGAAACCGCCGAACGGCGAGAACTTCTCGGCCCGGGGACCGTGGAACGGCAAGGTGTACATCAGCACGTCATAGCCCGACCGGTAGTACCAGGGCAGCGTGAAGAACCGGCCGTTGACCAGGTAGGACGACCCCATGAAGCCGTGGATGACGCATAGCGTCGGACGCGGTCCGTCGCGGTGGCGCCAGTGCTGGGCGTGCACGACGTTGTTGGACCTCAGCGCGGCCCACCGCGCGCGCATGGCGGGGTTGACCGCGGTGAAGCTGCTGGGAAACCAGATGTTGTCGACCCTGCCGCCGGCGACCCACTCCGCGACCGGGCGGGCCGGCCGGCGGGACACCCGCGGTACGTCGGTGGGCGCCGGGAAGGACATGGCCGGGTCCCGCTCGGCCGCCAGCTCGGCGTAGAACCCCAGGCTTTTGCGCTCGCTG
>JAQTVU010000126.1 GCA_028706695.1 Mycobacterium sp. | reverse complement strand
GCGGCCCTGGTGTGCGTGGGCACTGCTCGGCACGGCCGGGCTGTCGACGGGTTGCTGGGGCCCACCGCGGCCGGGCTGGTGGCGCACGCGCACTCTCCGGTGGCGGTCATCCGCACCAATCGCGACGGATCCCCGACGCCGCTCGGGGTGATCGCCGTGGTGCTCAACGACGACCCCGACAACGACGAAGTCGTGCACCGGGCCATGGAGGAAGGTCGACTGCGCCACGCGACCGTTCGGCAGATCGATCGGCGACTGAACAGCTGGGTGCGACGGTATCCGGACGTACCGGTCCAGACCGTCGCCGCGGGCACCGGCGCTCGTTACACCGAAAGCCACAGCAGTGCAATCGGTTTGGCCGTCGTCGGCAGTGCTGACGCGGAACGGATGGCCGGACTCGCCACTCCCAACTGCCATCCGATCGTCGGCTACCCCGACTGCTCCGTGCTCGTCATCCGTGAGTGAGTCGGCAGTTTCTGCGATGAACCAGTCGGCGATTGTCGTCGGTGTCGATGGCTCCAAGGCGGCGACACGCGCGGCGCTGTGGGCCCTCGACGAGGCGGTCTGCCGGGACGTCCCCCTGCGGCTGTTGTGCGCGGTGGAGCAGGGCGACAGCCCGGCCACCGCGGATCTGGCGATCGGGCGCGCGATCACGGCGGTCAAGGCCGCCGCCACGACCACCGCCAAGACCACCGCCAAGGCCACCGCCAAGGCCGCCAGAATGGACATCGAAGTCACCGTCGGGCCCGCGGCGAGCTCGTTGATTCGCGCGTCGGCATCGGCGGCGATGGTATGCGTGGGCGCAGTCGGGTTGCGTCACTTCCGGCCGGGCCGAGTGCGTTCCACCGCCACCGCGCTGGCCTTGTCGGCGCGGTGCCCCGTGGCGATAGTCCGGGGCCGCGACGGTGACGCGGATTTCCGGCACGCCCAGGATGCGATCGTCGTCGGACTGGACGGCGCACCCGACAACGGCGTCCTGCTGGGCGCGGCCATCGAGGAAAGCAGTCTGCGCGACGCCGGCATCAGGGCGGTCATCTGCCGACGAACCGTGCCGGGGGAGGCGGCGGAGGGCGACGGCGATCGCCGGGCGCTCGCCGACCTGGATCGTCGCCTGTCGTGTTGGAAGCGACGGTATCCGGACCTCCGGGTCGAGTCGGTGGTGGTACGCGGCAGCGTGCTGCAGTATTTGGCCGGTCATCACCGCTCGGCGCGGTTGCTGATCGCGGGCGCCCACAACCGGCAGCAGTTGGGCGAACTCGTCGGGCCGGTCGGCGCCGCGACACTGCAGGACGCCGCCTGCTCGCTGCTCATCGTCAACCGACAGCATTTGTGACCTCGGGCGATTAGGACGATATGCGATGTTTAGTCGGTGCTCGTTCGGTGACTGTTTGGGCTCGCACGGCCCCACGGGAAGGGCCCGCAATGGTTAAGGTTTTCCTGGTCGATGACCATGAAGTCGTTCGGCGTGGTCTTGCCGATCTCCTCGCGTCCGACCCGGAGCTTGAAATCGTCGGCGAAGCCGGCTCGGTATCGGAGGCGAAGGCGCGAATACCGGCCCTGCGGCCCGACGTCGCCGTCCTCGACGTGCGGCTTCCCGACGGCAACGGGATTGAATTGTGCCGCGACCTGGTTTCCGATCATCCCGAGTTGCGCTGCCTGATGCTGACGTCGTTCACCTCCGACGAGGCGATGCTCGAGGCGATCCTGGCCGGCGCCAGCGGCTACGTCGTCAAAGACATCCGGGGCATGGAATTGGCGCACGCGGTCAAACAGGTCGGCGCCGGCAAGTCCCTGCTGGACAATCGGGCGGCCGCCGCGCTGATGGCCAAACTGCGCGGTGCGGCGGAGCGGGAGGACCCGCTGTCCGGGCTGACCGAACAGGAACGCACACTGCTCGCCCTGCTCAGTGAGGGCCTGACCAACAGGCAGATCGCCGCCCGGATGTTCCTTGCCGAGAAAACGGTGAAGAACTACGTGTCGCGGTTGCTGGCCAAACTCGGCATGGAGCGGCGGACCCAGGCGGCGGTGTTCGCGTCGAAACTGGATCGGCGGTCCGGCCAACCGGCCGCGCCCCCGGGGACACCTACCGAACCGCCGCCGGATTAGCCGGGATTAGCCGGGGATTTGCTGGCGCGACGCATGCCGGGACCGCGCTCGTCGCGGTTGCGGCTCGGCCGGCTCGGGCGTATTCGCTGGTGGCTGCCGCCTGACGGCGGATGTGCCGGGTGGGTGCTGCAGCGTTGCGGCTGGCAGAAGCGACGCGGTCGGCAGAAGACGCTAAGCTACCGGAAGGCACCTTTCGTTGGCCACTGCGCCGCTGCCATCTTGCTCGTCGCGGGCAGCCGCGTGGCTGCAATGTGGTGTGCAACGTGGTGGAGGTATTGAGTCGGTTGGCCGACGACGAATGCAACTCAGCTTTTGCCGGACTCGGCCGACGTGGGCTGGTCGGCAGGATGCACGCGCAACTCGACGAGTTGCTGGCGGCGCGCGACCAAATGGAGCAATTGCTGCGCGTGATCGTCGAGATCGGCGCGGGCCTGGACTTGGACAAGACACTGCACCGGATCGTCGCCGCGGCCAGGGAACTGACCTCCGCGCCGTATGGGGCGCTGGCCATCCGTGATCCGGAGGGGGACCTGGTGGCCTTCGTGCACGAGGGGATGGACGAGGAGACGGCCGGCCGCATTGGGCACTTGCCGGTGGGCAAGGGTCTGCTGAGCCTTTCGTTGCTGGACACGCCGGCCCTGCGGATGGACGACCTGGCCGCGCATCCCGCCGCCGTCGGCTTCCCCGAGCACCACCCGCCCATGCGGGCCTTTCTCGCGGTGCCGATCACCATCCGGGACAGCGTGTTCGGCAACCTGTACCTCACCCACGTCGACCCGGCCCGCACCTTCTCCGAGTCCGATGAGGTCGCCGCCCGCGCGCTGGCGTTCGCCGCGGCGGTCGCGATCGACAACGCGCAGTTGTTCGAACGCGAGCGGATGGCGGCGAAATGGATGGAGGCGAGCCGCGAGATCACCACCGCGCTGCTGTCCAGCGACGAGCCGCATCGGCGTCCGCTGCAATTGATCGCCGAACGGGCGCGGGGCCTGACCGATGCCGAACAGGCGATCGTGCTCGTCCCGGCCGACGCCGGCGTGCCCGACGACGAAGTCGACGCGCTGGTGGTGTCCGCCGCGGTGGGGGTCCACGCCGCGGCGGTTATCGGCCAACGGGTCCCGGTGCAGGGTTCCACCAGCGGCGCGGTGTTCCGATCCGGCGAACCGGTGAACACGGATTGCCTGCGGTACCCGATCCAGGCGTTCACCGATGTGGGGCAGCGCCCAGCCATCATCATGCCGCTGCGCGCCGACGACGAGGTCGTCGGGGTGATCGCGATCGCCCGCGGCGCCGACCAGCCGCCGTTCGACGACAGCTGCCTGGGTCTGATCAGCGACTTCGCCACCCATGCCGCGATCGCGCTCGCGCTGGCATCGGCCCGCCAGGATTCCCGGCAGCTGACCATCCTGGCCGAGCGGGAGCGCATCGCCCACGACCTGCACGATCATGTCATTCAGCGGCTGTTCGCCGCGGGCATGGACTTGCAGGGCACCCTGGCCCGGGCGCGGTCGCCGGAGATCGCCGAGCGTCTCAACCGCACGTTGGACGATCTGCAAACGATCATCGAGGAGATCCGCACGACCATCTTCCAGCTGAGGTCGACGGTGGGACGCAACGGGGATTTCCGGCACCGGATCCAGCGAGTGGTCGCCGACCTGACCGAGAATCGCGACATCGTCACCACGGTGCGCATGCATGGGCCGGTGACGGCCGTCGACGGTGAGCTTGCCGAGCACGCCGAGGCCGTCACCGCGGAAGCCATCAGCAACGCCCTTCGGCACTCGGGTGCTTCGCGATTGACCGTCGAGGTCAGCGTCGGTGACATGTTCGTCCTCGACATCTTCGACAACGGCTGCGGCATACCGGCAGGCAATCGGCGCAGCAGCGGACTGACCGGCATGAAATACCGCGCCGAGCAACTCGGCGGCACCTGCGAGGTCAGCAATCCACCCGAGGGCGGTGCCCGCGTGCACTGGACAGCCCCGCTGACCGGTCGCTGAGCCGCGGTTGACCGGATTCCGGGCCGAGACCAACGGCAAAAGCCCGCGGGGTCTGATGACCCTGCCCAACGGCGGCGCGCGCGGATACCCTGCTGGATCATGAGCGATCAGGCGGCGACGGCCCGGCTGCTCGACGGCCGGGTCATGTCATTGCGGCGCCTCAGCGGCGACGACGCGCCGGCCGTGATGGAGCTGCACCAACACTTGTCCGGCCACGACCGGTACCTACGGTTCTTCACGCTGCAGCCGGTGCCGCTCACACAACTCGTGGGCGAACTGACCGGTCCGGCGGACGGGCGGTACGCCCTCGGCGGGTTCGACGGCGAACGGCTGATCGGCGTGGCCAACTATGCGGTGGTCTCCGACGATCCGAAAACCGCGGAAGTCGCCATCGTCGTCGCCCACGCGGATCACGCGCTCGGGGTGGGCACGGCCCTGCTCAAGCATCTGGCGGGGGTCGCGCGCGCCGCTGGGATCGGCCGCTTCGTCGCGGACGTTCTGGCCGAGAACCATCTCATGCTCATGGTCTTGTCCGACCTCGGGTGGGCGTGCGAGCCGACGGATTACGGATCGATCCGACATCTGGACATCGAGCTGCCCGCAGTGCCCTAGCGATGTGCCCTAGCGAGGAGTGCCAAATGCCAGACACCGCAAAGAAATTCGGAGTGCTGGTCTGCGTCGACGGGTCGGCGGTGTCCGACGCCGCGGTGGCCTGGGGCGCCCGCGAGGCCGTGCTGCGCGGATTGCCGATCACGCTGGTGCACGCCGTCCAGCCCGTGCTCGTCGGGTGGCCGGTCGGCCAACTCTATCCGGAGATGCCCGAGTGGCAGCGAGAAGAGGCACGCGGGGTCATGGAGCAGTCCCGCAAGTCCCTGAGGGCAAGCTTGCGCGACGCGGAGTCCCCGGACCTGCACACCCAGTTGTTGTATTCGAGCGTGGTGCCGGCGCTGATCGACGCCTCCGCGGACGCGTGGATCGTGGTGGCCGGCAGCCAGGGGATGGGCGCGGCGGGCCGGCTGCTGCTCGGCTCGGTCACCACCGGGCTCGTACACCACGCCCATTGCCCGGTCGCGGTGGTGCACTCCGATGGGGACGCGGCGTCCGTCCCGGGCGCCCCGCTGTTGCTGGGCGTCGACGGGTCACCGGCGTCGGTAGCGGCGACGGCGCTGGCCTTCGACGAAGCCTCCCGCCGCGGAGTGGGGCTGGTGGCGCTGCACGCGTGGAGCGACGTCGGGGTGTTTCCGATCCTCGGCATGGACTGGCGCGACCGCGAACGTGAGGGCCAGGAGATCCTCGCCGAACGCCTGGCCGGCTGGCAGGAACAGTATCCGGACGTGCACGTGGAGCGGCTGCTGGTCTGCGACAAGCCGTCCCGGTGGCTGCTTGCGGAATCCGAACGCGCGCAGCTGGTGGTGGTCGGCAGCCGCGGGCGGGGCGGATTTCCCGGCATGCTGCTGGGGTCGGTCAGCTCGGCGGTGGCGCAGGCGGCGAGGATTCCGGTGATCGTCGTCCGTGACGGCCGGCGGCGGTAACGCCCTCTGGTCAGCCGCGCGCCACGAGCACCGAGCACCCGGCGCGCCCCGGTATGTGCCGGGTGCTCGGGCCGATCATCTTCGCGACCTTGTCGGCATCCCCGCCGCCCACCACCGCCAACTGGACCGCCAACTGGGCGGATTCCCGAGCGTGGGCGAGGAACTCCGCGGCGCCACGCCGTGCGGCGGCCGGCTGGACATGGATCTCGGGGTACCGGGCCACCCAGGGGCCCAGCCGACGCTCCAGCTGGCGGTACGGGATTTCACCGACACCCCGGCGCCACACACCCATCGCCAAAATCGACGCCTGACGCAGTCGCGCTACCCGGAAGCCGTGTTCGAGCACGGAGTCATCCGCGGGCGAGTCGTCGACGACCACGGCAACATACCCGGACCCCGACTCGACCGCCTCGCTTTCGCAACGGATGATCGCGACGGGGCAATACGCGTGCCGGGCCAGGGCTTCGGCGGTCGAACCGAGTACCTTGCGCGCGATGCGCCCGATGCCCACCGACCCCACGCAGACCATGGCAGCGTGCCGTGACTGCCCGATCAGGGCGCGCTCCGGGGATTCGTGCACGATGTCGCATTCGACCTTGACCGGCTCGCCCATCGCCTGCAGGGCGGCGTCGGCGGCGCGCAACGACGTCTCGGCGTACTCGACGTCCAGGGTCTGGTCGCTTACCCCGGTATCCGCGGGCCGTTGCGGGACGGCGTGGACCAGCCGTAGCGGGATGTTGCGGCTGAGGGCCTCGGGGATCGCCCACTTCGCCGCGTTGATCGCCGCCTGTGAGCCGTCGACACCCACCACGATCCGCTGTGCTGACTGCGGACGGTTCATCGCATCCTCCAAATCCGTGGGCCCGTCGATTTCCCGACACTATTGGCCGCCGCCGACGGTGCGGCAGGGCCGTTGGGCCTTGACTGCCCGGCCATCGTCAGCAGTGCGCCGGCGTGGCGGTTGGGCTCGGTTGTGCCATAGGCCGACGACGAGGCGTAGCGCCTGTCGCTGGTGGCGATCCTTTCGCGCACCTTGCGAAGATCCCGCCGGCCGCCGGTCGCGGTCAAGCCCGCCCGCGGCATGACGGTCTGATGGCCACGCGGTTGGTGACCAAAGCCTCGTGCGCGTCGACCATTCGGGGAATAGCGTTTTCATCGGACTGAGGGGAGAACGACATGTCTGCACCGGTGCAGCGCCACGGCATCGTCGTCGGAGTCGACGGATCGGCCGCGGCCAATGCCGCCGTCTCGTGGGCGGCGCGCGACGCCGCGATGCGGCACGTCCCGCTGACCGTGGTGCACATGGTCAGCGCCGCCGTGCAGATGTACCCGCAATTCCCGCTGTCGGCGGGAGTGTCGGTCTGGCAGGAACAGGAGGGCGCGCAGGTCCTCGAGCAGGCCGTCAAGGTCGCCGAAGACGCCGTCAAGACCGACCGCACCTTCCCGAT
>JAQTVU010000125.1 GCA_028706695.1 Mycobacterium sp. | reverse complement strand
GGGACCCCGATGAAGCCGACGTCGTTGTGGATGTCGGCACCCGTGGTGTAGATCTCGGTGGTCGCCTTACCAGTAAAAAAAGTGTGGGTCAGCACGGCGCCTTTCGGGCGCCCGGTGGTGCCCGAGGTGTACATGATCAGCGCCGGCGGGTCGTTCGGGATGTCGACGGACGGATGCGATTCACCTGGTTCGCTGACGAGGTCCTCGTAGCCCAGCACGCCATCGTCGGCGGCGGCGCCGGCCACTACGATCGTCTCCAACACCGGCTGAAGCCCCCGGACACCGGTGGCCACCGGGGCAAGCACGGATTCGGTGACCATCGCGCGCCCGTGGCAGTCCTCCACCAGGTACGCGACCTCGGCCGGGGTGAGCCGGAAGTTCAGCGGCACCGCGAGGGCGCCGAGCATGTTGACGGCGAGCACCGACTCGACGAATTCGGTGCGGTTGAGCATCAGGACCATGACCCGGTCCCCGAAGCCGACTCCCCGACGGCTCAGCGCATCGGCCAGCGCCGAGACCCGGCGGTGCAGCCCCGCCCAGGTCACCGTCTCTCCCCGGAACCGCAGTGCGGTCGCGTTCGGCTGCATCAGCGCATGCCGCTCCAGCTGGGTGATCCAGTTTTGCCGCCGGGCGCGGTAGAGCTGCTCGACCTGTGACGCCGCTGCCCGGTGGCCGGCCAATCGCGTGGTCAAACCAAGCCTCCTTATGCCTTGCGCACCCGGTTGCGACGAGTGTTATATTTGATACGGCGATGTGGGGTAAATCACATTATGGCCTTGATGCTCACTTGACAAGTCCCGTAACGCCCCCGAAACTCCAGGCAGCACACGTGAACGCACCGCTTTCTGCACAGTTTTCGGCACAGGCGAGGAGCCGGCGCCCGGTGCGCCGGGCGCAGCTGGCAGACGAGGTCGCGGGTCATCTGCGGGCGGCGATTATCTCGGGGACCCTGCGGCCGGGGACGTTCATCCGCCTCGATGAGACGGCGGCCGAACTTGGGGTCAGCGTCACGCCCGTGCGGGAGGCCCTGCTCAAGCTGCGCGGGGAAGGCATGGTGCAGCTCGAGCCGCATCGCGGCCATGTCGTGTCCCCGCTGACTCGCCAGGACCTGCAGGACATTTTCTGGCTGCAGGTGACGATCGCCAGGGAGGTGGCGGCCGCGGCGACCGAGCGCATCGCCGAGACCGGCATCGAGGAGCTCGAGCGCATCGACGGCACCCTGGAGGCGGCCTTGGGATCCGGCGACGCCGACGTCATCGCGGGCATCGAGTTCGCGTTCCACCGCGTCTTCAACCAGGCCAGCGGCCGGATCAAGCTGGCGTGGTTCCTGCTGAGCGCCGCGCGCTACCTGCCGTTGCGGGTGTACGCCGCCGATTCGCAGTGGGGTGCGGCCGCGGTCGACAACCACCGGCAGCTGATCGCCGCGCTGCGCCGCCGCGACGCCCCGGCCGTCGTGGCGCACACCGTCTGGCAAATCACCGACGCCGCCCGCCGGCTGACCGAGGTGCTGGACCGCGCCGGAATGTTCGACTGAGCCCGGCCGCCCCGGCCGCGGGTGCCGATGGCGCGGGGCGCCCAGGGCGGTGTTGGCTTAGCCGGCCGACAGCTGTTCGGCGCGCTGCTTGAGGTTCTCGGCGAGGTGGTCCAGGACGTTATTGAGCAATTGCTTGACCATGGGCGCGGGTATCGGCATCGAGGTCTCGACGTCCATGTCCACCGTCAGTAAACTCGACACTCCGGTCTCGACCACGCTGAACAGTTGTTCCTGCTTGCTGAACAGGTCGCCTTGCTGCAGGACCGTCTGAATCTGGTTAGCCCCCGGGTAGTAGACGGCCTGGATGAAGGTGCTCTCCATGCCCTGCACCTGGGTGTCGAGTCGCAGCTGGCTGGGACGCCCGTCGTCGTAGCGGGCGAGCACCCAAAGGCCCTTGATCCCTTCGTTCCATTCGGGGTACCGCTCAAAGTCGGCGACGATGGCCATGATCGATGCGGCGTCGGCACCGACCTCGACGGTCTTGCTCATAACTGGCATCCGCGAAGCATAGCCGGATCGCCGAAACCGGCGGCGCAGAGCGGTATTCGGCCCGGCCGTCGACAGCAGGCTGCGGACCGCCTAGGAATGGGGACCGGCTTGCGGCTGGCGCGGTCGACGTAGACGTGTATCCAATGTCCCAGCGCGGCGATCGGCCGGTCCTGTTCGCCGGTCCCGCCGGACCGGAACACGCCGAGCCGGTACACCGGGAAGATCGCCGCCGGTCAGCCCGTCGGGCGCGACTGGAACCGAGGGAATCGACGGTTGGCCGGCCATGGTTGTATTCCAGGATGATGCGTATCCGGGGGGCCGTACTGGACCGGATTGGTCTGACCCGACCCTATGCCGAGTCCCGGCCGATCGGTGTCGTCGACCTCGACTTGGACCCGCCCGGCAGCGGCGAGGTCCTGGTCCGCATCGAGGCGGCCGGGGTGTGTCACTCCGACCTGTCGGTGGTGAACGGCACCAGGGTGCGACCGGTGCCGATGCTGCTGGGCCACGAGGCGTGCGGCATCATCGAGCAGGTCGGTGACGGGCCGCCGGCAGAAGGGGCCAATCTGGCCGTCGGTCAGCGGGTGGTGCTGGTTTTCCTGCCGCGGTGCGGCCGGTGCGCGGCGTGCGCGACCGAGGGTCTGATCCCGTGCGTGCCGGGCAGCGCGACCAACAACGCCGGAACCCTGCTCGGCGGGGCCGTCCGGCTCAGCCGCGCCGGCCACCCGGTGCATCACCACCTGGGCGTCTCGGGGTTCGCGACGCATGCGGTGGTCAACCGGGCCAGCGCGATCCCGGTGCCCCACGACGTGCCGCCCGAGGTGGCAGCCCTGCTCGGCTGCGCGGTGCTGACCGGGGGCGGCGCGGTGTTGAATGTCGGCAATCCCCGACCGGGCCAGTCCATTGTCGTGGTCGGGCTGGGTGGCGTCGGCATGGCAGCGGTGCTCACCGCGCTCACCTACTCCGACGTCCGGGTGATCGCCGTGGACCCGTTACCGGAGAAGCTGGCGGCCGCCCGCGCCCTGGGCGCGCACGAGACTTACACGCCACAGCAGGCCACCGCCGCCGGTGTGCGGGCCACCGTCGGTGTCGAGGCCGTCGGAAATCCACCCGCGCTGGAGACCACGATCGCGCTGACCGCTCCGGGTGGTCGCACCATCAGCGTCGGGCTGCCGCCGCCGGATGCGCGAATCAGCGTGTCGCCGTTGGGTCTTGTCGCCGAGGGTCGGTCGCTGATCGGGAGCTACCTGGGCTCGGCGGTGCCCGGCCGCGACATCCCGAAGTTCGTCGCGCTGTGGCGGGCGGGCCGGCTGCCCGTGCAGTCGCTGGTGTCCTCGACAATCCGGTTGGACGACATCAACGAGGCGATGGACGACCTGGCCGACGGCGCCGCCGTGCGCCAACTGATCAGGTTCGACCAAGAACTAAGCTAAGCGAAGCCAAAAACTGAGCAAGGCTAAGGCCGCAGGCCTGTCGGCCGCGCGCGGGCCCCGGAACCCGGCGCATTCGTCTTCTGCGGGCAGAGCAGCGCCGAGCGATACCGGCGCTGAGTCGGCCGGGCGACCGGTGCGGCACCGCAGGTCCGCGGTGAAGAGATTGTGCCGCAGCCCCTTTGGGCAGCGCTCACCGCACAGCCGGGGAACGTTTGCGCCGCCGCACTGAGCAGCTACGCCGGCGGTCTCCAGGTCCGCCAGGTACGTGCGGACCGCCGCCGGCGCGGGGCGTAACCCAGCCACCCAACGCGTCAGGCAATCGTTGCACGGCTTCAGATCCCCGGCACTTGCAGCGGGCTGGCCGCCGTCGGGACGGCGCCCGGCACCGGGAGCGAAGCGCTCGCCCCAAGGCCGGGCAGCTGCAGCGGGCTTGCGGGAGCCGCGCCGGCGCAGGGCATCTGAAACGGCAGTGGCATCCCGGAACCGGCGCCCAAACCTTGTAACGCCGAAGGCATCTGGCCGTTGGCGAGCGACGTCATGACACCGGGGCATTCCATCTGTATCGCCATACTGGCGACGGCACCGACCATGTCCGGCGGGAGGCCTTTGCCGGACAGTTGCGAGGCGATCGTGGCCAATGTCGCGCCCGGCTTGACCAACATTGGACAAAGCGACTGCCCGACACTCGCGAGGGTGCTGTTGAATGAGCCGTTGTCACCGGTGCCGGTGCCGTTGAGCACGCTGGTGATGGGGTCGGCGTGCGCGGGGGCGAAAGACATTGCCCCGGCGGTGATGACCCCGACCGTCACCGCAAGTGGGCGCAGTGCCGCGGAAGCCGCATGGGAGAACTGCGCCCACCCGGCCGCCGGGCAAACTGCGGAGGCGCGCCGAACCGTCTGCTCGATCCAAGGGGGATACATCATCAGGTCGTTCATTGGTCGCTCCTCGGTGGTCGTGGGAATGCGTGTGCACCAATCCATTTCACTTTGGTAACAATGATGCTCGTACGTCACATTCACAACACGCATTGGTCAAGATTTGTGATCTGCGCGTTTCCTTAACGTGGCCTCAGGGATCCGCATGCGATGCTGCGGGGTTTGCTGGGGAGCCGGTTGTTTGGCTGGCGCCCTTGTCTTGTCACTGCGCCAGGCGCCGCGGGCGGCATTTTTGAACTTCGCCGGCGACGAGAACGATGACAGGGAAGTGTGGGTGAGATAAGAGATAACCGCCGAAATTCTCATTGTGCCAAGACCGGCGGCGTGCCAAGACCGGCGGCGTGCCAAGACCGGCGGCGTGCCAAGACCGGCGGCGTGCCAAGACCGGCGGCGTGCCAAGACCGGCGGCGTGCCAAGACCGGCGGCGTGCCAAGACCGGCGGCGCCGTCACGGATACCGACACCCCGCGACGCGCCAGCGGATCATGGCGGCAACCGCCGAGGTGCTCGGCCGCTCTGATCGCTGGTTTGTCTCCAAAGAGGAGTTGCTCCGGCGTTCTCGATGAGCGGCGTCTTCGAAAGCGGCCTGGTGCGGGCGACCGCCGGGCTCAACGGGGTCGACAAGCTCGACGCCATGTCGGAGATGCGTGAAGGCCTGTAGCGGCATCTGCCCGGCCAAACCCCCGCGGTGAAGTCGGCGACCGTGTTCCAGATCGCCATCTCGCACTACGTCGTCCGCAGCGACGATACCGACCAGTTCCTGGCGCTGGCAGAGCATCGATGTTCATTTGGTGCAGGTGGTCGACCGCAAGGCCCCCGGCCGGTGGCGCCACTACGCGCATCTGCTCATCCACCGCCGTGGGTATCAGTCGCCGTCCACGATTGCTCGCCGCGAACGCGTTCCGGTCGGGCGGCGCGCGAGGGTGGATGTCAACGTGTCGAACCTGGCGGTGGCCTCGTTCTGTGAAGACCGGCGTGATCGGCTGGTCGTCGCGCGCGTTGAGTGCACCGACGCCCAGCAGAAGGGCCGCCGCGCGTGCCGCCAAACAGGCCCGGGCGCGGCAGCAAGGGTTGGATCGTTCCCGGCGCAACACCAACGCCGGCCAATACGCTCTGTCGGTCCCCAACGCAAAGAGCCTGTTAATAAATAACACGCTGATTTAGGGTGGGCTGTGGGGGCGTTGCGGGGTGAGCGTGTAGTTCCATTCGCCGTGGAAGTCGTGGCGGCGCAGTGCGTGTCGTTCGAGTTCGTTCATCTGTTGGTCGGTGATCTTGATTCCGCTGGGGTAGCTGCCGGTGTCGAGTTGGGCGTGCACGGTGAGCCCGGTGCGGGTGGTGGTCGCGGCGATGGTGTTGACGATGACCTCGTGGCTTTCCAGGGGTCGGCCACGCCAGTTCATCGAGATGTGGGAGAACAGCCGGTGTTCAATCTTGTTCCACTTCGACGTGCCCGGCGGCAGGTGACAGACGGTGATCTGCAGGCCGGTCTCCTCGGCCAAGCGGGCCAGTTCGGTCTTCCACAACCGGGTGCGGTAGCCATTGGAGCCGCCGCCGTCTGCGCAGATCAGCAGCCGACTCGCCGTTGGGTAGGTGCCCGATCCGATGGTATGCCACCAGGTTGCGATGGTGGCCACAGCGAATTCGGCGGTGTCGTGGTCGGTGCCGACGGTCACCCACCCGGTGTCGGCGGCCACGTCGTAGACCCCGTAGGGGATCGCCTTGCCCAGCTCGGCGTCGATGAAGTCGTGCACGTTGGTCGGCTCCGGTGAGCCTTTGGGCCGCCATTCGCGCCCACCCTTCTTGTACTTGCCGACCAACTCCTTCTTCTTGGTGTCCACACTGATCACCGGGCAGTATTCCCGTTGGTGCTCACGCACCTGGTCGTTGAGATAGCCGAACTGGGCGTCGCGATCCGGATGCCCGCCGCCCTCGATCGTCTTGGTGTTGGCCTGCAGGCTAAACCCCTGCGCTTTGAGCAGCTTGGCCACCGTGGGCGGCGAAACCCGGTGTCCGGCAGCCGACATCGCCTCGGCAAGGTGGCGCACCGATTTGGTCGTCCACCGCAGCGGGGATTCCGGATCGCCTCGCGAGGTGGGTTCCACCAACGACAACAACGTGGTGAGCACCCCTGGGTCGGTCGTCGTCACCGGCTTGCGACCACCACCTGCACGACGCGTGCGGCCCAGCGGCTCCTCGCCGGCCTCGAGTTCGGTCACCCCCTTGGACACCGTCACCGCGCTCACCCCCGCGGCGCGTGCGACCGTCTTGACTCCGCCGTGGCCCAACGCTCGTGCCCGAGCACCCATCACCAGCCGCCGCTGCCGCTCATCCAGATGGGGCAGCACAACAGCCAATTCGGCCGCCAGCGACTCCTCCGGGCACAGAGCTCCAGCCATACCATGAGCATGACAGCCCGCAGGTCAAAAGTAAACGTTATTGTTTAACGAGTCCAAACGCGCCGATCGCCGCCCCGTGGCCGGGTTGCCCGGCCGCGGGTTCACCAACCCGGGCGCGGTTCGGGCGGCACAATGGTGTCGGAGCGGCCAGGACCGGCAGCCGCCCGGTGGCCTCTGCTGAACAAGCGGCACCCGGCCCATCCCCGAACAGACCACGCCCGCCGCGTGGACGTCGCGGGACCAGCCGAAAACAACCAGCCCCCAAGCTGATTGGCGCCGCATGACCCATTGCGGGTCCGGGCC
>JAQTVU010000124.1 GCA_028706695.1 Mycobacterium sp. | reverse complement strand
TGGATTTGCGCAACGCCGTACACCCTCCTTCGTCTTGAACCCTGTAACAGTCCAAAACGTAAGCAGGACACGGTGTTGCGCCCAAAACCCCAGATCACAGACCCACGACTATGGCAGAAGAGCCAAATGATAGCCACTATCCAGCCGCCGCCATTGCGCGCCAGCATGCCGCCATCACTGCACAGGCCGTCGCCAACTTAAGGACCCGCCTTAGGGCGATTAACCCTCATGTGGCGCTCTCATCTCGGGGCGGCCGCCACTTCGCGCCACCCCAGCGCCACCACAACCCCCCGGTGCCGGGGCCCCTTTTCGGCGGCGCCGGAACGGAATGGCCAGGCCCTCGCGTCATGGCGCGCCGCGTGTCGGCGCCGGAGGTGCCTCATTTGACCCGACGGCCTCGGTAGTCTGCCCCTCGTGGAGCAGGCGTTAATGCAGGCCTTGGTTGCGCTGGACCCGGTGCCGCTGTCGGTGGTGCGCGGCATTCTTACCGATAGCTGGCTCCCGGAAGCTCAGCAGCCCCGCTTTCGATGTGTCTTTCCGGCAGTGGTCGGTCTCGGCCTAAAACTCGCCCACGCCGACGCATCGGCGCAAGCCCGGGCGCACCGCCCTGTTGTCGCTTACCGCCGGGCTGCCTGCGGCGTCGTGCGACCGCCGACTGAATCGCCCAAGTCGCTGACTTCGAGATCGCCGTAAGATGGCGGCCCCGCTTTGCCGCCTGCAACGCCGCACGCACCGGCCGGGCCGGCGGGTTCCGATCCTCTAACGAATCCCGCCCCACATCCACCGCCGTCTGCTCTCCGCGCCGCATCAACAATCCTCACTGGCCATGCGCGCGCCGCTACCACCGAGCCATTCAGCGCACCCGCCCCGACCAGAACTTAGGTGCACTAACTTCACGCACCTCCTGAACATCACACCTAGTGCATACAGGTCACGAAATGATAACGGATTTTCATCCGCATGAAACTATTTAGGCTGGACTACCATGACAGTTTATGGAGGAAAGACGGTGTCCACGATGCGGTGGCGCGCTGCCCACTGCGCCGTGGCCGCCCAAGCCTGGACGTCCCCCAGTTTGGTGCTCACAGCGATGTCGACGCGCCGCGTACGAGGAGCGTCGAGCCGCCGCGAACGGCGCAATCGGTGTGCGCGTCGAGATCGTCGAGAAACCCGTGGAACGGCTCGTCGAACGAGTGCGAATCGAAACCCAGCGCGTACCGGTCAGCCCGGCGGAAGCGGCGCAAGTCGTGCTCGGTTCTCCCCGTGCCTGCCGCACCATCTTGGAGTCCCTGGCAGCGGATGCTGATGCCGGTCGACTCAAAGCAGGAGTCCACGCCCCGACGCTTCGCGCGGCCACCCGGTTGCTTCAATCGCTCAAGAAGGCACGTCTCATCGACGATCAATAGCGGCGGCTGTCCATGCCACTCCACGGCGGTGGCAGGCGTCGGTTCCGCGGCGGATCGCCGGAGACTTGCTGGCAGACGATCAGCGCCGTGACCGACGACGAGGACCTGTTCGTTTGCCACACGGCCCGGGACCCCGAGGCGATAGCGGTAGCTGACGTCGCACTGGCGCTCGCTGGCGACGAGGTGGCGGGATCACACCCGCCAGTTGGAACTTCGCATCACGCGCGGCGAGACTACCGTCGAGGAGACCGTCGCCGACATCATCGCCCGCAATGCCATCAGGCATTGACGTCAGGTGTGACTCGGAGCCGACAGCTTTCGATACTCGAACGAGTCCGCCACGTTATGACCGATCCAACAGGCTGGACGGAAATAGTGAGTATTGAGGCGCTGGCGCCGGAACGCGAGCGGGCTTCACGCGTCTATGGCTGGTAGGTGTTAGACCCACAGAGGCACCGCTGACCGCAATGGTGCGGTCCGGCTTCGGATTCGGGAACACCTTGAAGATGTCGAGGCATGCATCGATATCACCTTGGGTCATGCGCCACTTCCGGCCGACCTTGCGTCCGGGTATCTTCCGGGAGCGCAGCTGCGCGGCCAGCCATTTCTCCGATACGCCGCCGATACGTTCGGCGGCCTCGGTGAGGTCGAAGGTCAGCGAATCGCCCATCATGGAATCCAGTAATAGCCAGCAGACACAACAGATTCGGCTATCGCAGTCGAGATGCCGCCATCTCCTGCAGCGTTCGGCGATCGAGCCATGATTCACGTTAAGCCCAGCCCAGTCCGCCCCGCTACAGCCAACATCGAAAATCTTCAAGGGTTATCGGCGAGCCCAGCGGTCGCCGCCAACCGAGCGCTAATGGCAGCGGCTGCCGCCTGGGCGCTACGCCGGTCCAGGTGCCCGTAGGTGCCGACGGTTGTTTCGATGGACTCGTGCCCGAGGTGCCGCTGGACTACCGCCAACGGAACATTGTCGGCAATCATCCATGACGCGCAGGTGTGACGCAGATCGTGAATCCGCGGCTTCTTGCCCAGTTCGGCCCTCGCTACCGCAGGCGCCCACACACGCCGCGAGAAGCCTTGTGCCCGTACATAATCGCCGGCGCGGTTGCGAAACAGCCAATCACCGTCGTAGTCCAGCTTGTCGAGCACGCTGTGGGCAACATTGATCGTGCGCACCGAATTGTTCGACTTCGGCGGCCCCAGCTTCACGCCGCCGTCGACGACCTTCCAGGCACGCACGATACGCACTGTTCCTTGATCGCGATCGACATCGTCGGGCCGCAGTGCAGTCGCCTCGCTCCAGCGCGCACCCGAGGCGACCAGGAACTCCACGAACGGGCGCCAGTACTCCGTCACCGCGCTGAGCAAAATCGCGAACTCCGCTTCGGTGAGGAAGACCATTTCCCGTCGCTGCCAGCGCGGCAACCGAAGTCCACGACAGGGATTGGCGCCGAGGTGACCGGCGGCCACCGCAGCGTTCAACGCGCCGGACAGAAAGCGTTGTTTGTTCGCGATGGTCTTGCCCGAAGCCCCATTGTCGGCCATCGCGTTCACCCAGGCCGCGATGTCGTCGCGGCCGAGGGCCGCCAATTGCATCGCGCCCATCACCGGTCCGATGTCGTTTGCAAGGTACGCCCGATAGCGCTGCACCGTCCCCGCCTCCACCCCGGTCAGGTGATCGAGGTGATGGGTGATCCACTCCCCAACCGTCAGGGCCGCCACCGCGCTGGTCGCCGACGCCAGAACGTCCATGGCCTTCGTCGGCCCCACCCGATTGACCAAGTCCTTGAACTGAACAGCTTTGGCGTGGTCGTCGAACGACATCGAGGACTGCTTGCCCTCGGTGCGGAACAACACCGATGTGTACGCGCTGCCATCCTTCCGGGTACGCAGCCGAAGGGTCGCCATGCAGGCACAATACGCCCGATGTTGACGGGCGTGTTGACGGCAAGTCCGGAGAAATCTTCTGACCTGCGGAAATCTAGTGGAGCTAAGGGGACTCGAACCCCTGACCCCCACACTGCCAGTGTGGTGCGCTACCAGCTGCGCCATAGCCCCGAGAAGACGTGCTCATCGAAGCTACACCACCGGCAACCGTCCTTCAAAGTTGCTGCTCAGGCCGGCTCGGCGTCTGCCTGAGACCGACGAGTTGCCGTGCCGTCTCGGCCGCGGCCCGGGTTCCCGGCGACGGCACCCGGCCGAGGACCACGCCCAGCAGCACCTCGCTGATGCCGGAGTCCCAGCCGAAGCTCAGCCGCTCGGCGACCCGGCCAACCGTCGTCGAGCCGAGGATCGTGCACGGGTACCGCGGCCCAGAAACGCCGGCAGCGACGACACCACTGCCAAGGTCGGACAGCTAGCCGCTATGACGACCAGTGTGGTGCCGGCCGCGAACGCCGCCGGCACCACACTGATGACGCCGACGCCCCGGCGCATGACGTCGGAAACGAACAGCGGGACCGGCTCGACGTATAGCCCGTACGCCCGCGCGTCGGCGTCGCTGATGTGGACCATCAGGCACAGCGTTTTGCGAGACGTAGAACAGCGTCGAGCCGACGCCGCTGACCGCGCGGCAAAACAGCAGTTGCGCGTGCGTCTGGGAGAACGCGCACGCGCCGGTCGACAACGCGACGACCAGGGAACCGCTGACGTAGATCCGCCGCTCTCCCAGCCGCCGCACCAACAGGCCGTTGATCGGCGCGAAACACGGTCCGCTCCAAGAGAATACGGTGGACAAGAACGTCACCGCGAAATAACGCCGTAGCCCAGCGGGCTCTTGACGTTCGCCCAGCTGAGATTTTGGAACCCATCACGTTCGCCACACGGCGCGCGGCCAGCAACGCGATCAGGCTGATCGCCAGTCCGCCCAGCGCCATCCGCCTCCGTCGCCTCCTGCGGGCTGCCGGCGCCCCAGCTGCCGCGCGCCGACCGAAGCAGTAGCCGACACAGGTCGCGGTCACCAGGGCGGCGATCGCCGCGAGCACAGTCATCTCCACGAGCATCCTGCGTCACCGTCGCGGCGAGGTCACACGCGGGACACACGTTGGCGAAAAGGCGGCACGGCGCAGCGAAAAAGTCAGCCGATGACGTTATTGACCACCTCGCGCGCGGTTTCCTGCACCTCGGCCAGGTGCTCGGGCCCCTTGAAAGACTCGGCGTAGATCTTGTACACGTCCTCGGTGCCCGACGGGCGGGCGGCGAACCACGCGTTGGCCGTCGTCACCTTGAGCCCGCCCAGCGGCGCGCCGTTGCCGGGCGCGGCGGTCAGTTTCGCCGTGATCGGCTCGCCGGCCAGCTCGGTGGCGCTGACCTGGTCGGCCGACAGCCTGGCCAACCGCGCCTTCTGCTCCCGATCGGCCGGCGCATCGACCCGGGCGTAAGTCGGCGCGCCGTACTCGGCGGCCAGCTCCCGGTACCGCTGTGACGGCGTCGCGCCGGTGACGGCCAGGATCTCCGAGGCCAGCAACGCCAGGATGATCCCGTCCTTGTCGGTGGTCCACACCGAGCCGTCCCGACGCAGGAATGATGCGCCGGCCGACTCCTCGCCGCCGAAGCCGAGGGAACCGCCGATCAGGCCGTCGACGAACCACTTGAACCCGACGGGCACCTCCACCAGCTTGCGGCCGATGCCGGCAACCACCCGGTCGATGATCGACGAACTGACCGCGGTCTTGCCCACGGCGATGCCCGCCGGCCAGGACGGCCGGTGGGTGTAGAGGTAGTCGATGGCCACCGCCAGGTAATGGTTGGGGTTCAGCAGCCCACCGTCCGGGGTCACGATGCCGTGCCGGTCGGCGTCGGCATCGTTGCCGGTGGCGATCTGGTAGCGGTCCGAGTTGGCGATTATCGAAATGAGCCCCGCCATCGCGTCCGGCGAGCTGCAGTCCATCCGGATCTTGCCGTCATGGTCAAGCGTCATGAACCGCCAGGTCGCATCGACCAGCGGGTTGACCACGGTTAGCTCGAGGCCGTGCCGCTGGGCGATCTCGGCCCAGTAGTCCACGCTTGCCCCGCCGAGCGGATCGGCGCCGATCCGCACGCCCGCCGCCCGGATCGCGGCGACGTCGACCACATTGGGCAGGTCGTCGACGTAGTGGCCCAGATAGTCGTGGCGCTGGGCGGTCCGCAGCGCGCGGGCCAGCGGAATCCGCTTGACCCCCGACCCGGTGCGCAAGATCTCGTTGGCGCGTTTGGCAATTGCGCTGGTGACGTCGGTGTCCGCCGGTCCCCCGTTGGGCGGGTTGTATTTGAAGCCGCCGTCGGCGGGTGGATTGTGCGACGGTGTCACGACGATCCCGTCCGCCGGCGCCTCGGTGCGGCCGCGGTTGTAGCCCAGGATCGCGTGGCTAATCGCCGGTGTCGGCGTATAGCGGTTCCGCGCGTCGATCACGGTGGCCACGTCGTTGGCGGCCAGCACCTCCAGCGCCGAGACCCAGGCCGGCTCCGAAAGCCCGTGGGTGTCGCGGCCGATGAACAACGGTCCGGTGATGCCATGAGCGGCCCGGTACTCGACGATGGCCTGCGTGATCGCCAGGATGTGGGCCTCGTTGAACGCCCCGCCCAGCGCCGACCCGCGGTGACCCGAGGTACCGAACACCACCTGCTGCGCGACGTCATCGGGATCGGGTTCGATCGAGTAGTACGACGTGATGAGGTGGGGCAGATCGACGAGGTCTTCGGGCTGGGCCGGCTGACCGGCACGCGGGTTGGCCACCATGGCTCCCCATTCTGCCCGGATCCCGTGCGCCGCGTGCACGGTCTTTCCCGCGGGCGCGCCCGGATACGCTGCGAAGCAGACCACCCGCGCACCGAAGGGACTTCCACCTTGGCAGACCTCGACTACCGCGAGTTGGCCGCGGTTTTCGCCGGCGGAGCGCTCGGCGCGCTGGCCCGCGGCGTCTTGAGCACACTGGGCCCCGGCGACCCGGCGAGGTGGCCGTGGCCGACGTTCACGGTCAACATCGTCGGCGCCTTCCTGGTCGGGTACTTCACCACCCGGCTGCTGGAACGGCTGCCGTCGTCCAGTTACCGGCGGCCCCTGCTCGGCACCGGGGTGTGCGGCGGACTGACCACCTTTTCGACGTTGCAGCTCGAGACGCTGAAGATGCTCGAACACGGGCACTGGGCCCTGGCCGGGGCATACATCACCACCACCATCGTGCTCGGGTTCCTGGCGGTGCACCTGGCCACCGCGTTCGTTCGACGGGTGGGGTTTCGCCGATGAGCGGCGCGCTGACCGGCACCGTCGCCCTCTGGGCGGGCGTCGTGCTCGCCGGCGGCGCCGGGTCGGTGCTGCGTTTCCTGGTGGACCGCACCGTTGCCCGGCGGCTGGCCCGGCCGTTTCCGTTCGGCACCCTGACGGTCAACGTCAGCGGCGCCGCGGTGCTCGGGGTGATCAGCGGGCTGGCGTTGAGCAAGGAGGCGGCCCTGCTGACCGACACCGCGTTCGTCGGTGCCTACACCACCTTTGCCACCTGGATGCTGGAATCCCAGCGCCTGGGCGAGGAGCGCCAGTTGCGTACCGCGGCGGCCAACATCACCGTCAGCCTCGTGCTGGGAATGGCCTCGGCGCTACTCGGGCAACGAATCGCCGAGCAGTTATGAACCCTTACGCGAACGTGGCGCATCCTCGGCAGTGCGGGGCAGCGCATAGAGCGCCATCCGCCGGTTCGACATGTCG
>JAQTVU010000123.1 GCA_028706695.1 Mycobacterium sp. | reverse complement strand
CAGACCCACCGCTTTGGTGAGGTGATCGCGCATCCACCCGCTGGCCTCGATATGGCCTTTGGCCGCTGCCTCCATGCCCTTGCGGGTCAATCCCAGCCGCTCCCGCAGCCCCTTCGGGTCGGCCGCGCGCTCGCGGTGGGCGGCCCAATACGCCGCGCACCGCGCGGCGTCGCGCTGCAGCGCCCGACGCAGCCCAAACACCGCCTCCCAGTACCGTCCCAGCCGCCGGCGCATCGGCTCATCCAAGGCGTCCAGCTGCAGGCGGATCACCGCCACCGGCCCGTCGTATGTGAAGTTCGCGGCCTTCGACTTCCCACGACGGCGCGGCGCACCCACCACCGCATCGCCGCGGGTCGCGGTGATGATGTCGGTGCTCGCCGGCGCCATGAAAGCCATGGGAGCCATGCAATCACAGACCACCGACATCGACGCCCTGCCACACCGCTGGCGAAACCTGCTGCCGCTGACCGGCCTCACCCGCCATCAGGTCCACAACGTCGCCACCGTGGCCCGCCACACGCTGCCCCCACGCCCCGGGCAGCCCCGGAGCCTGCCGCCGCCGGTCACGGTGGTGCCGGTGCTGGTTCATCTGCGCACCAACCTGACCACCCGCGCACTGGCCGCACTGTTTCACACCAGCCAGTCCACCGTGGACCGGATCATTCACCACCTGGTGCCGGTGCTGGCACACGCGCTACGCCCCGTCCCCGACACCAGCGCTCACCCGTGGATCATCGACGGCACCCTGAGCCCCGTGCACGACCAGTCGATCACCGCCATCAGCAAAAACTACCGGCCCAGCGTCAACACCCAAATCATCATCTGCGCGCAGCGGCGCAGCGTTGTTGCGGTCGGGCAGTGCTGGCCGGGCAACCGCGGGCGACGTCGTCGTCGCCCGCGCAACGGTCACACACCTGCTCACCGGAGCACACCAGATCCTCGGCGACGGCGGCTACCGCGGAATCGACACCATCACCGGCCCCCGTCGCGACCACACCGGACGCATCGTCCGCGACGATCACAACCGCGCACACCGGCGTATCCGCGCCCGAGTCGAACACGTCATCGCCAGGATCAAAGACTGGCAAATCATTCGACAATGCCGCCGACAAGGCGACGCCATCAACCACAGCCTGCACATCGTTGCCGGACTCTGAAACCTCAAGACAACAGTCAATTACGGGTCAACCCTTAGAGGCCCGCGCGGCCGTTTCCGCGCCGATTCCGAAGCCGACCCGGCGCGCGTCGGCCGCACCGATCTCAACGTAGGCGATCTTGGCGGTGTGCAGGAGGAAGCGACGGCCCTTGTCGTCGCCCAGCGTCAGCAGGCCCGATCCTTCGCGCACCGCGGCTGCAACGAGTTCTTCCACCTCGTCGGGCGTCTGCGCACTGGAGAAGACGAGCTCGCGTGGGCTGTCCGTGATACCGATCTTGACCTCCACCGTGGCCCCTTCCGTTGGTTATGACGTCGCAGACGTGTCAGCAGCAGGCTAGTGCACGCTTCCCCGTCCGTCCGGTGCAGATGCCACCAGTTCGCGGGGAGCGCAACGAGTCCTCTCGGACGGTAACGATTCGCTTCCAAGCCGATCCGACACACCCGGCCGGCGCCTCCACCGTGTGCTGCCGAAGCTAGCTTCGGCCCATGAGTACCAGACTGCCGCATCTCGACGATCCGGTGCGTGACCATTCCGAAGATGTGGGTCAGGACGCCGACCGGCCCGGCGCTCACGCCCAGGACGACGGCTATGACGATGGCTATGACGATGACGATGGCTATGAAGATGGCTATGAGGAACGGATCTGGCCCGCCGACAGCCGCTGGCGCTCGGCCACGGCCGTCCTCGGAGCGGTCCTGGCCCTCGGGGCCATCGCGACCGCCGTCATCATCAACAGCGGCGACAGCGCCACGACCAAGGCGACGGTGGCGCCGGGGCCGCGACCGGTGACCTCGGCCCCATCCGCGACCAGAACAATCACCGCGCCCAGCCCGTCCAGCCCGCCGCGGGGCGGATTGCCACCGGAGACGGTCACCACCGTGGCCCCATCCAGCCGGACGCCGACGGCCGCGCCCCTCCCCACGCCGACGGAAACGCCCACCGCCGCACCGCCCGCGGTCGCCGCCCCGCCGACGACCGCGCTGAATCCACGGACCGTGGTCTACAGCGTGACCGGGACCAAACAACTCCTGGACCTGGTCAACGTCGTCTACACCGACGCCCGAGGCTACCCGCAGACCGAGTTCAACGTGTCTTTGCCGTGGTCGAAGGTGATCGTGTTGAATCCGGGCGTGGGAACCGGGTCGGTCATCGCGACCAGCTTCGCGGGCCGGCTGAATTGCTCGATTGTCAACGCAGCCGGACAACCGGTGGCGGCGTCGACCAACAACGCGATCATCGCGACCTGCACCGGCTGAGCGGGTTCGCGCGGGTCAGCTCAGACCGAGCTCGCGCATGCGCCGGTCATGGGTTTGCTGCAGCCGATCGAAGAACACATTGAGCTGACCGAGGCCGCCGGCCCCCGACAAGACCAGGTCGGCCAGCTCGTCGTGATCGGCCAGCACGTACTGAGTCTGGGTGATCGCTTCACCCAACAGCCGGCGCGCCCACAGCGCGAGCCGGCTGCGCTGTTTGCTGCTGGCGGTGACCGCGGCGCGCACCTCGGCGACGACGAACTGTGAGTGCCCGATGTCCGCCAGCGCCGCCCGCACCACGTCCGCGACTTCGTCGGGCAGCCCGTCGGCGATCTCGAGATACAGGTCGGCGGCCAGGGCATCGCCGACATAGGTCTTGACCAAGGCTTCCAGCCAGGTGCTCGGCATCGTCAGCCGGTGGTAGTTATCCAGCGCCGAGACGTATTTGGACATCGCCGTCACCACGTCGACGCCCCGGTGTTCCAGGGCCTCACGCAGCAGCTCATAATGTTGCATCTCGGCGGCGGCCATGCTCGCCATCGAGATCCGCCCACGCAGGTCAGGCGCCATACGCGCCTCGTCGGTCAGCCGGTAGAACGCGGCCACCTCGCCGTAGGCCAGCACCGCGAAAAGCTCGTTGACGCCGGGGTGGTCCGCAGGCACCCGCGGCGCCGGGGAATCGTCTACCTGGTCGGCGGAGGTGGCCCAAGTCATGGCAACACTCTAGTCGGCGGACTTGGGGAAACATCGGCAGCGGCTGTGCACCAGCTACCATGTATGCAGATGGCGGTCATTCTGATTGCCGCTATCTGCGCAATGTGCGTGCACGGCTGGACCGCCCGGCCCGCGCCCCGCCCACACTGAGCAGGGGCCGGTGACACGGCGACGTATTCGGAGTCGGATCTCGTGCGCGCAAGACCGCAACAGAGAAAACACCGACCACATCACCGATAACGTCACCGAAAGGCTTACTACCCACGTATGACCGCTCCCACAGCCACAACTGAACTGACATTCGCCAAACTAGATGTCCGCGACGAAATCGTCTGCGCACTGGCCGAGAAGGGCATCGAGCGTCCCTTTGCCATCCAAGAGCTGACCCTGCCGTTGGCGCTGGCCGGCGACGACCTGATCGGCCAGGCCCGCACCGGCATGGGCAAGACCTTGGCCTTCGGCGTGCCGCTGCTACACCGCATCACGACCCGCACCGCCGAGATGCCGCTGACCGGGGTACCCCGGGCATTGATCGTGGTGCCCACTCGCGAGCTGTGCATGCAGGTGACCGAGGATCTGGCCGCGGCCGCCATATACCTGACCGCCGGCGACGGCCGCCGCCTATCGGTGGTGTCCATCTACGGTGGACGGGCCTATGAGCCGCAGGTCGAGGCGCTGCACAGAGGCGCCGACGTCGTGGTCGGCACCCCGGGCCGTCTGCTTGACCTGAGCCAGCAGGGCCACCTGCAGCTGGGTGGCCTGTCGGTGCTGGTCCTCGATGAGGCCGACGAGATGCTGGACCTGGGATTTCTCCCCGACATCGAGCGCATCCTGCGTCAGATCCCCGCCGACCGCCAGTCGATGCTGTTCTCGGCGACCATGCCGGACCCGATTATCACGCTGGCCCGCACATTCATGAACCAGCCCACGCACATCCGGGCGGAGGCGCCCGACTCGGCCGCCACGCACGACACCACCGAGCAGTTCGCCTACCGGGCCCACGCGCTGGACAAGGTGGAATTGGTCAGCCGCGTGCTGCAGGCCCGCGGACGCGGCGCGACGATGATCTTCACCCGCACCAAGCGCACCGCGCAGAAGGTCGCCGACGAGCTGGCCGAGCGGGGCTTCGAGGTCGCCGCCGTCCACGGGGACCTGGGCCAGGCGGTGCGGGAGAAGGCGCTCAAGGCGTTCCGCACCGGCGACGTCGACGTGCTGGTCGCCACCGACGTGGCCGCCCGCGGCATCGACATCGACGACGTCACCCATGTGATCAACTATCAGATTCCCGAGGACGAACAGGCCTACGTGCACCGGATCGGCCGCACCGGCCGCGCCGGAAAGACGGGTGTGGCGGTCACCCTGGTGGATTGGGACGAACTGCCCCGTTGGGCGATGATCGACAAGACGCTGGGCCTGAACACCCCCGAACCGGCCGAAACATACTCCAGCTCGCCGCACCTGTATGCCGAGCTGGGCATCCCGGCCGAGGCGGGCGGAACCGTGGGAACACCACGTGGGCCGCACCTCAAGCGCCACGCGGCTGCGGAGAATTCGGGCCACTCCGGGAGCTCCGCGAAACCCGATGGCGCGCGGTCCCGTCCACGCCGGCGGCGCACCCGTGGCGGCCAACCCGTCACCGGCCACCCCGCCGGCGGCGCCGTGCCCACCGCTGGAAACGGCGGTGACGGTGCCGCCGACACCGGGACACCATCCAACGCCTCCTCCAGCAGCACCGGCACCAGCCGCCGGCGGCGGCGGCGCAAACCCGCTGAGGCCACCGCGCACGCCAACTGACATGTGGCGCTGACATATGGTCAGACCCGAGCGCCGGACCAAGGGCGACATCGTGGCCGCCGTGGCAATCGCGATCGTCGTCACCGCGGTGGCGTCGCTGATCTGGTGGACCAGCGATGCGCGGGCCACCATCAGCCGCCCGGCCGCCACCCCCGCGCCCAGCCCGAAACCGGCCCGGGAAGTGCCGGCCGGCCTGCACCAGCTGTGGAGCGCCGCCAGCCCGGCCACCACCACCCCCGTGGTGGTGGGCGGGACGGTCACCACCGGCGGCGGCCGGCGGGTGGAGGGCCGAGACTCCGGCACGGGAAGCACACGCTGGAGCTACGCGCGTGACACCGATTTGTGCGCGGTGAGCTGGGTCTATCACTACGCCATCGCGGTCTATCGAGACCCCAGGGGATGCGGGCAGGTCAGCACGCTGGCAGCGGCCACCGGTCGGCGCGGACCCGCCCGCAGCGGTTACGCCGATCCGCGCGTGCACCTCTCGTCCGACGGCACTGCGGTGTTGTCGTACGGCGACACCCATCTGGAGATGTGGCGCTCGGACATGGTTCGGATGCTGGCCTATGGGGAGACCGACGCCCGGATCAAGCCGTCGGCGCGGGGACCGCATTCGGGATGCCGGCTGATCTCGGCGGCGGCCAGCTCGTCGGCGGTGTCGGTGCTGGAAGCCTGCGTCAATGAGGCCGATCTGCGGCTGGTGCTGTTACGCCCCGGCAAGGAGGATGACGAACCCCAGCAACATGTGGTGCTCGAGTCGGGAATTCGGCCGGACGCGGGCGCCCGGGTGCTGGCGGTGTCCGACAACAACACCGCGGTCTACCTGCCTTCGCCGCAGCCCCGGGTCGATGTGGTCGACGAGACCGGTATCACGGTGTCGAGCACCCCGCTGCCCAAGCCGCCGACCGCATCGGCGGCTTGCACAGCGCCGTCCCGGGCGGGCAGCCTGATCACCTGGTGGACCGGGGATTCGGTGCTGGTCTTCGAGACGAGCAACCTGACCCTGCGCTATACCGTTGCCGCGGGCCAAACCACGGTGCCGCTGGGACCGGCCACGATGATGGCGGGCCGGCTGCTCATTCCCGTCAGCGACGGGATCGGCGTCTACGATCCGCTCAACGGGGCCAACGAGCGCTACATCCCGGTGCACCGCGCGCCGGAAACGCTGCAGCCCGGCATAGCCGTTGTCCCGGCGGTCTCCGGATCGAAGGTCTTGGAACAGCGCGGCGACACCGTGGTCGCGCTCGGTTAGACCGTCGGTTAGACCCGGTTGGGACCGGTCAGTGAACCTCCACGGTGAATGTCGGCAGCGCCTCGCCGGTCTTCCAGTGCTTGAGCAACGCTTGCGCCAGTTCGCCGTAGGCCGTCGCGCCCTTGCTCTTGCGCCCAGACATGACCGACGCGCCCGACGCGCTGGCCTCGGCGAATCGGACCGTGCGCGGAATCGGTGGCGCCAGCACCGGCAGGCCGTAGCGGTCGGCAACATCGAGTAACACGTCGCGGGTGTGGGTGGTGCGGGCGTCATACAGCGTCGGCAAAGCGCCCAGCAGGCGCAGATCCGGGTTGGTGATCTGCTGCACGTCGGCCACCGTGCGCAGGAACTGGCCGACGCCGCGGTGAGCGAGCGTCTCGCACTGCAGCGGCACGATCACCTCGTCCGCGGCCGTCAACCCGTTGAGGGTCAGCACACCCAGCGACGGCGGACAATCGATGACCACCACGTCGAACTGTTCGACGAGCTTGGCCAATGCACGTTTGAGCGCGTACTCGCGCCCGGCCCGCATCAGCAACATCGCCTCGGCACCCGCGAGGTCGATGTTGGCCGGCAGCAGCGTCATACCCTCGACCGTCTCGACCAGCGCGGCGTTCGGCTCGATCTCACCGAGCAGCACCTCATGCACGGACATCGGCAGCTTGTCGGGATCCTGGCCGAGCGAAAAGGTCAAACAACCCTGGGGATCCAGGTCGACCAGCAGCACACGCTGGTTGCTGTCCGCCATTGCCGCGCCCAGCGAAGCGACCGTCGTCGTCTTGGCCACGCCGCCCTTCTGGTTGGCGACCGCCAACACCCGGGTCTTTTTCACAGTGCCATCCTGGCATGTCCGGCCGCTGCACGCCTCAGGTCGACGGCCAACAAATGTCGTCGGGCAGAATCGGTCGACATGGGACTGCACGACCACC
>JAQTVU010000122.1 GCA_028706695.1 Mycobacterium sp. | reverse complement strand
CCTCCCTGAAGGTGCCGCACGGCGAGTCCGGCAAGGTCATCGGCATCCGGGTGTTCTCCCGCGAGGACGACGACGAACTGGCCGCTGGCGTCAACGAGCTGGTGCGGGTCTACGTGGCCCAGAAGCGCAAGATCTCCGACGGCGACAAGTTGGCCGGGCGGCACGGCAACAAGGGTGTCATCGGCAAGATCCTGGCGGCCGAGGACATGCCGTTCCTGCCCGACGGAACCCCGGTGGACATCATCCTGAACACGCACGGCGTGCCGCGACGGATGAACATCGGCCAGATCCTGGAAACCCACCTCGGCTGGGTGGCCAAGTCCGGCTGGAACATCGAGGGCTCACCGGAATGGGCGGTCAACCTGTCCGAGGAGCTGCTCAGCGCCGAGCCGAACCAGATCGTGTCCACCCCGGTGTTCGACGGCGCCAAGGAGGAGGAGCTGCAGGGTCTGCTCTCGTCCACGCTGCCCAACCGCGACGGCGACGTGCTGGTGAACGGTGACGGCAAGGCGAGATTGTTCGACGGGCGCAGCGGCGAGCCGTTCCCGTACCCGGTGACGGTTGGCTACATGTACATCATGAAGCTGCACCACCTGGTGGACGACAAGATCCACGCCCGTTCCACCGGCCCGTACTCGATGATCACCCAGCAGCCGTTGGGCGGTAAGGCGCAGTTCGGTGGCCAGCGGTTCGGTGAGATGGAATGCTGGGCCATGCAGGCCTACGGTGCCGCTTACACGCTGCAGGAGCTCTTGACCATCAAGTCCGACGACACCGTCGGCCGGGTCAAGGTCTACGAGGCGATCGTCAAGGGCGAGAACATCCCGGAACCGGGCATCCCCGAGTCGTTCAAGGTGCTGCTCAAGGAGCTGCAGTCGCTGTGCCTCAACGTCGAGGTGCTGTCGTCCGACGGCGCGGCGATCGAACTGCGCGAAGGCGAGGACGAGGACCTCGAGCGCGCCGCAGCCAACCTGGGTATCAACCTGTCGCGCAACGAATCCGCCTCGGTCGAGGACCTGGCCTAACCGATATTTCTTAGTTACCAAATCCCGCAAGGGGAAAGGGAGTTACGTGCTCGACGTCAACTTCTTCGATGAGCTCCGCATCGGTCTGGCCACCGCGGAGGACATCAGGCAGTGGTCTTACGGCGAGGTCAAGAAGCCGGAGACAATCAACTACCGCACGTTGAAGCCGGAGAAGGACGGCCTGTTCTGCGAGAAGATCTTCGGACCGACTCGCGACTGGGAGTGCTACTGCGGCAAGTACAAGCGAGTGCGCTTCAAGGGCATCATCTGTGAGCGCTGTGGCGTCGAGGTGACCCGCGCCAAGGTGCGGCGCGAGCGGATGGGACATATCGAGCTGGCCGCACCGGTCACGCACATCTGGTACTTCAAGGGTGTGCCGAGCCGGCTCGGGTACCTGCTGGACCTGGCACCGAAGGACCTCGAGAAGATCATCTACTTCGCCGCCTACGTGATCACGTCGGTCGACGCGGAGATGCGGCATAACGAGCTCTCGACGCTCGAAGCCGAGATGATGGTGGAGCGCAAGGCGATTGAGGACCAGCGCGACGCCGACCTGGAGGCCCGGGCGCAGAAGCTGGAGGCCGACCTGGCCGAGCTGGAGGCCGAGGGCGCCAAGGCCGATGTGCGCCGCAAGGTGCGCGACGGCGGCGAGCGCGAGATGCGCCAACTCCGCGACCGCGCGCAGCGCGAGCTGGACCGGCTCGAGGAGATCTGGAACACGTTCACCAAGCTGGCGCCCAAGCAGCTCATCGTTGACGAGAACCTCTACCGCGAGCTGGTCGACCGCTACGGCGAGTACTTCACCGGTGCCATGGGTGCGGAGTCGGTCCAGAAGCTGATCGAGAATTTCGACATCGACGCCGAGGCCGAGATCCTGCGTGATGTGATCCGAAACGGCAAGGGGCAGAAGAAGATTCGCGCCCTCAAGCGGCTCAAGGTGGTTGCGGCGTTCCAGCAGTCGGGCAACTCGCCGATGGGCATGGTGCTCGACGCGGTTCCGGTGATCCCGCCGGAGCTGCGCCCGATGGTCCAGCTCGACGGTGGCCGGTTCGCCACCTCCGACCTCAACGACCTGTACCGCCGGGTGATCAACCGCAACAACCGGCTCAAGAGGCTGATCGACCTCGGCGCCCCCGAGATCATCGTCAACAACGAGAAGCGGATGCTGCAGGAGTCGGTGGACGCGCTGTTCGATAACGGCCGCCGCGGCCGCCCGGTCACCGGGCCGGGCAACCGCCCGCTCAAGTCGCTGAGCGACCTGCTCAAGGGCAAGCAGGGCCGGTTCCGCCAGAACCTGCTCGGCAAGCGTGTCGACTACTCGGGCCGCAGCGTCATCGTGGTCGGCCCCCAGCTCAAGCTGCACCAGTGCGGCCTGCCCAAGCTGATGGCGCTGGAGCTGTTCAAGCCTTTCGTGATGAAGCGGCTCGTGGACCTCAACCACGCGCAGAACATCAAGAGCGCCAAGCGGATGGTGGAGCGGCAGCGCTCCCAGGTGTGGGATGTCCTCGAAGAGGTCATCGCCGAGCACCCGGTGCTGCTGAACCGCGCGCCCACGCTGCACCGCCTGGGTATCCAGGCCTTCGAGCCGATGCTGGTGGAGGGCAAGGCAATCCAGCTGCACCCGCTGGTGTGTGAGGCGTTCAACGCCGACTTCGACGGTGACCAGATGGCGGTGCACCTGCCGTTGAGCGCCGAGGCGCAGGCCGAGGCGCGCATTCTGATGTTGTCGTCCAACAACATCCTGTCGCCGGCCTCCGGCCGCCCGCTGGCCATGCCGCGGCTGGACATGGTGACCGGGTTGTACTTCCTGACCACCGAGGTGCCCGGCGACACCGGCGAGTACCGGTCGGCGAACGGCCAGGGTGCGGAGTCGGGTGTGTACTGCTCGCCGGCCGAGGCGATCATGGCGTTCGACCGGGGCGTGCTGTCGGTGCGGGCCAAGATCAAGGTGCGGTTGACTGAGCTGCGCCCGTCGGCCGAGATCGAGGCCGAGCTGTTCGGAGCCAACGGTTGGCGCCCGGGTGACCCGTGGATCGCGGAGACCACGCTGGGCCGGGTGATGTTCAACGAGCTGCTGCCGCACGGCTATCCGTTCGTGAACAAGCAGATGCACAAGAAGGTGCAGGCGGCGATCATCAACGACCTGGCCGAGCGCTACCCGATGATCGTGGTCGCGCAGACCGTCGACAAGCTCAAGGACGCCGGCTTCTACTGGGCGACCCGCAGCGGGGTGACCGTGTCGATGGCCGACGTGCTGGTTCCGCCGCGCAAGAAGGAGATCCTCGACCACTACGAGGAGCGCGCCGAGAAGGTCGAAAAGCAGTTCCAGCGTGGCGCTTTGAACCACAATGAGCGCAACGAGGCGTTGGTGGAAATCTGGAAGGAAGCCACCGACGAGGTGGGCCAGGCGCTCCGCGAGCACTACCCCAGCGACAACCCGATTATCACGAGCGTCGACTCGGGCGCCACGGGTAACTTCACCCAGACCCGGACGCTGGCCGGCATGAAGGGCCTGGTGACCAACCCCAAGGGTGAGTTCATCCCGCGTCCGGTCAAGTCGTCGTTCCGCGAGGGCCTGACGGTGCTGGAGTACTTCATCAACACCCATGGCGCTCGAAAGGGTTTGGCGGACACCGCGTTGCGTACCGCCGACTCCGGTTATCTGACCCGTCGTCTGGTGGACGTCAGCCAGGACGTCATCGTCCGCGAGCACGACTGCCAGACCGAGCGCGGCATCGTCGTCGAGCTGGCCGAACGTGCGCCCGACGGTACGTTGATCCGCGAACCGTACATCGAGACATCGGCGTACGCGCGCACCCTGGGCGCCGACGCGGTGGACGAGGCCGGCAACGTCGTCGTCGCGCGCGGCGAGGACCTCGGTGACCCCGAGATCGACGCGTTGCTGGCGGCGGGTATCACGTCCGTCAAGGTGCGCTCGGTGCTGACCTGCACCACCGGTACCGGGGTCTGCGCCACCTGCTACGGGCGTTCCATGGCCACCGGCAAGCTGGTCGACATCGGGGAGGCGGTCGGTATCGTTGCCGCCCAGTCCATCGGTGAGCCCGGCACCCAGCTGACCATGCGCACCTTCCACCAGGGCGGCGTCGGTGAGGACATCACCGGCGGCCTGCCCCGGGTGCAGGAGCTGTTCGAGGCGCGCGTCCCGCGGGGCAAGGCGCCCATCGCCGACGTCAGCGGGCGCGTTCAGCTCGAAGACGGCGAGCGGTTCTACAAGATCACCATCATTCCCGACGACGGGGGCGAGGAGGTCGTGTACGACAAGCTCTCCAAGCGGCAGCGGCTGCGCGTCTTCAAGCACGAGGACGGTTCCGAGCGGGTGCTTTCCGACGGTGACCACGTGGAGGTGGGCCAGCAGCTGATGGAAGGCTCGGCCGACCCGCACGAGGTGCTGCGCGTGCAGGGCCCCCGGGAGGTGCAGATTCACCTGGTTCGCGAGGTCCAGGAGGTCTACCGCGCCCAAGGGGTGTCGATCCACGACAAGCACATCGAGGTGATCGTTCGCCAGATGCTGCGCCGGGTCACCATCATCGACTCGGGTGCAACGGAGTTCCTGCCCGGCTCGTTGATCGACCGTGCGGAGTTCGAGGCGGAGAACCGCCGGGTGGTGGCCGAGGGTGGCGAGCCTGCCGCCGGGCGTCCGGTGCTGATGGGGATCACGAAGGCGAGCCTCGCCACCGACTCGTGGCTGTCGGCGGCGTCGTTCCAGGAGACCACGCGGGTGCTCACCGATGCGGCGATCAACTGCCGCAGCGACAAGCTCAGCGGTCTGAAGGAGAACGTGATCATCGGGAAGCTGATCCCGGCCGGTACCGGCATCAACCGCTACCGCAACATCCAGGTGCAGCCGACCGAGGAGGCCCGGGCCGCGGCGTACACGATCCCGTCCTATGAGGACCAGTACTACAGCCCGGACTTCGGCCAGGCCACCGGCCCCGCGGTTCCGCTGGACGACTACGGTTACAGCGACTATCGGTAGTCACCGACGAAAAAGCCCCGGGTTCGCCTGGGGCTTTTTCTGCGGATGTCGAGTGGGGTGGCTTGCTGCGCGCCGGCATTCCGTGTGTGCTGGAAACACGGAGGCGGAAAGCGATGAGCGAACCAGGCGGTGTCGGGACCAGTGCGGAGCCTGCGGAGGAGCGGTTGGCCTATGACCGCGAGGTGTTCATCAATTTCCGTAACCAGACTTATCAATGGGTCAGCATCAAACTATTCGCGCTGCCGCCGGACGCCGACGACCATGAGGTGTTGGCATCGTTGCTCCACCACGTCCGCTATCGCGACAGCTACGGTGGCACCGGGGCCAAGGACATGGTGACCATTCACGGGCCATACTGGCTGTATGCGATTACGCCGGACGTGTTTTCGCCGGTGTCTGCTGACGATGCCGAAGCACTGATCCGCACCTGGGCCCAGTACGCGGCACCGTTGCCCGACGGGCCCTGCGAAGAGATGGAGCGGGAGCTGTATCCGCGGATCCGCAACTCCACCGGCCGGTATCAGTTGCCGGACTTACGCGACATCGCCCAACACGAGTGGGGTGGCTCCGTGGGGTCATTGACGGGATTCTTCGAGTATGTCTTGATCGACCGCCGAGCCGGCAGTGTGGCACTGGTCGTTGCCAGCGATGACTAAGAGCCCGGTTGCCTTGTTAGACACGACTCGTGATGGGTCATGCGGCGCCAATTAGCTTGGGTGCTGGTTGTTTTCGGCTGGTCCCGCGACGTCCACACTGGGAGCGGGGTCTATTCGGGGGTCGGCCGGGTGCCGCTTGTTCAGCAGAGGCCACTGGGTGGTCCCCCGCAAGCGGGAGGTGCCCCAGCAGGTCCTGGCCGCTCCGACCATCGGGTGGTGTTGGTGGCCGGTGCCGGCTGACGGAACCCTCGCACTCTTGCTGGGAGGCCAACCCATCGCGCAAAGGTCATAATTCGTTAAACTACCCCCATGTCTGTGCCGAAAATCCTTGCCAGGCAAGGCGTTTCAAGCTCGCTTGCCCATAGCGCAGCTGACGCGCTCGGTGAGTTAGATTGGGTAATCAAGTCGCCGTCGTTGCGCGTCAGCAGGTAATTCCGGGCCGTACGTCCTTGACCAGAAGCATCAGCGTCATGTCGTTGACCGGAGACTCCTCGAAACCGTACCTCAGGTAGAAGCGCTTGGCGACGTCGTTCTTCGCGTGGACCAGCAGCAGCGGGGGTGTGGCTTGGGGTGTGTGAAGTGACATCCATCAGTAACGCCGGTTGCGATTGCACGGACCTCCTCAATGGCGGTGCCAGCGAGTCAGCGGACGCAGGCGCCGAGTGGCAGTCAGGCTGCGGTGTTAGATGACTACTCCCGCTAGTGCGCCACGAACGAGAAATGGAGGTCTTGGTGTTAGGTAGGTGAGACTTTCAGGAATCGGTGTTCTGCAAGAGATGAAGGTTTGGCCCTTCGGAGTCGCCGGTGGGGCGGAGGCTTCAAACCACCACATGCTGCGTTGGCTGAAGACCGTCGTGGTGAGCGATGTGGAAAAGGCATCCATTAGAGGTGTCAGGTGGGGACCAGGAAGATGAGTAACCCCGAACCGCCGTTGACGTGTCGTCAAGTAAGGAGTGGCACCGAAACCATGGCCATTAGCGGGGCTATGGGAGCAGGGCCTGGCGAGTGCCCCGATTATTGGCCAGGTGGTGTCCGGCATGGAGGCGGCATGAGTAGCCCTGTGTCAAGTCGCCGTTTGTTGACCTTGGTTGAGGGCCTGGAGGGCGCGGTGTTTTGTGGGGTCGTAGGCGGCGCCGTCTTGCCAGCAGTGCCAGATGATGTAGAGCCAGGCGCGGGCGAGGATGCGTACGGCGTGGGGGTGGTCGTGGCCGCGGGCTCGGGCGCGGTTGTACAGGTCGGCGGCCCAGGGGTTGGCTCGGCGGCTGTCGCCGGCGAAGTCGCAGACGGCGTCGCGGAGTTGTTTGTCTGCGGCCCAGCGGAATCCGACGTGGGTGACTTTGCCGGACTGGCGGGTGGAGGGGGCGACTCCGGCCAGGCAGGCCAGCGATTCGGGGGTGGGGAAACGGGCTCGGCAGTCGCCGATCTCGGCG
>JAQTVU010000121.1 GCA_028706695.1 Mycobacterium sp. | reverse complement strand
GCTGTCGCTGCCCCAGCGACAGCCCGCAGCCCCCGCGCCCGAGCACGGTGTTCACACCGTCGGGCAGCTCGGCCAGCACAGCGTCGAATCCTGCTGCGACACAGGCTGTTTCGAGGTCGCGCAGCTCACCCAGCAAGCCCAGGTTGGCTGCTACGGTGCCCGGGGTCAGCACCGGGCGTTGTGGTAGCCAGGACAGCTGCGACCACCACGCGGTCAAGTCCAGGCCGGCGACGTCGACGCCGGCGACGGTGATCCGGCCCGACGACGGCACGGTGACACCCGCGATGGCCTGCAGCGTGGTGCTCTTCCCGGCGCCGTTGCGTCCGGTCAGCACGGTCAGCCGACCGGGTTCGATCACCGCGGTCAGATGGTGCGGTGCGTGGCCGTCCCGCCCGGCCACGCTAACGTTTTCCAGGCAGATCCGCGCGCCGCGCGCGGTCACGGCGCCGGTCCGCGCCGGAGGGGTGGTCGGCTCACCGATGAGTGCGAACGCCCGGTCCGCGGCGGTCTTGCCGTTCTGGGCGGCATGGAACTCCACACCGACGCGGCGCAGCGGCCAGTACACGTCGGGTGCCAGCAGCAGCACCGTCAGCCCGGTGGCCAGCGTCATCTGCCCGAACACCAGGCGCAGACCGATGCCCACCGCGATCAGCGCCACCCCCAGCGTGGCCAGCAACTCCAGCACCAGCGCCGAGAGGAAGGCGATCCGCAGCGTCGCCATCGCCGAGCGTCGGTGGGAGGCGGCGAGTTCGGCGATTCGGTGTTCCGGTCCGGCCGCGCGGCCCAGTGCCCGCAGCGTGGGGATCCCGGCGATCAAATCCAGCAGGCGCGCCTGCAGCGTGGTCATGGCATCCAGCGCCGCGGCCGAGCGGTCCGCCGTCGCCAACCCGATCAACACCATGAAAACCGGTATCAGCGGCAGGGTGATCACCACGATCATCGTCGATTTCAGGTCGTAGCAGGCGATGACGGCGACGGTCGCCGGGGTCAGGATCGCGGCCAGCGCCAACGTCGGCAGATACCCGGTGAAGTATGGACGCAAGCCGTCGAGACCGCGCGTGATCACCACCGCCGCGGCGTCACGCTGGGCGGCGAGCTGGGCGGGCGGCCTGGCGGTCACCGCGGCCAGCACCTGGCCGTTGAGGTCGGCGATGACCGCGCTGGCTCCTCGTTGACCCAGCCGTGCCTGAAGCCACAGCGTCGTGGTGCGAATGAGCCAAAGCGCCACCAGGATTGACAGGGCGACGGGCCAACCGTGGGAGCTTCCGGCCGAGGGGTCGCCCACCGCGCGCGCGACGATGTGCGCCAAGACGACCGCCGAGCCGATGGCGCAGCCCGAGATCACCACCCCGCAGCCCACGGTGGCGACCAGGTAGCGGCGCAGCGGGGTCGAGGCCCGCCACAGTCGCGGGTCCAGCGGCGCCCGCGTCGTCGATTCCGTCGCGCTCAGGAGGCGTGCCTCGCCAGGCCGGTGGGCGCCGGTATCCGTTCGGCCGAGATGCGTTGCCGGAACACCCAATACGTCCAACCCTGATACACCAGGGTGAGGGGGACCATGAACGCCGTCACCCAGGTCATGATCGTCAGGGTGTAGGGCGTCGAGGAGACGTTGTGGATCGTCAGGTTCCATTGCCGGTTCAGCGTCGACGGCATTAGGTTCGGATAGAGCGCGCCGAACAGCAGCAGCACGACGCAACCGACCACCACGGCCGTGCAGAAGAACGCCCATCCATCCGAGGCGCGCCGCCACACCAGCGCCACCGCCGCCAGCTGCGCGACCACCGCGACCGCCAGCACCACCCAGGTCCAGCCCTTGCCGTGCGCCAGTTGCGTCCACAGGCCGAAGCCCGCCACCAGCGCGGTCGCCGGCAGCGACAGCCACGCCGCGAACCGGTATGCGTCATCGCGCAACGCGCCGGAGGTCTTCAGGGTGACGAACACCGCGCCGTAGAACAAAAACAGCCCGGCGGTGGCCAACCCGCCCAGCAGCGTGTAGGCGTTGAGCACGTCGGCGATCGACAGGTGCACATGGCCGGCGGCGTCCACCGGCAGCCCGCGCACCAGGATCGCGAACGCCACACCCCACAGCACGGCGGGCAGCCAGGACCCCGCCGCGATGCCGAAATCGGCCCAGGCGCGCCATCCGGTGTCGTCGACCTTGCCGCGCCACTCGATCGCGACCGACCGCACGATCATGCCGAACAGGATCGCCAGCAGCGGCAGGTACAGCGTGGAGAACATGGTGGCGTACCAACCCGGGAACGCGGCGAACATGGCCGCGCCGGCGGTGATCAGCCACACCTCGTTGCCGTCCCACACCGGTCCGATCGTGTTCAGCGCGGTGCGGCGGTGCAGTTCCGGGTCGCCCACGCCGATGCGGGCGAACGGCTCCATCAGCATGCCCACGCCGAAGTCGAACCCCTCGAGGACGAAGAAACCGAGGAACAACGCAGCGATGAGGCAAAACCACAGCTCCTGCAGTCCCACCGGTCAGCTCCTTTCCGAACTAGCCTGTCGTGCGGTCAGTAGGCGAACGACAGTGGGGCCACTTCGTGGTCGTCGGCCCTGGGGGATGCCGCCGGTTCCGCGTCGTGTTCCTGCGTCCCCTCGGCGACGTAGCGGCGCAGCAACCAAAACCAGACGACCGCCAGGGCCGCATAGACCAGCGTGAAGGTCACCAGCGAGGTCACCACCAGGCTCGGTGGGATACCCGAGACGCCTTGGCGGACGGTGATCCGGATCATCTGATCCCCGGTCGGGTTGGGGGCCACCACCCAGGGCTGGCGGCCCATCTCGGTGAAGACCCAACCGAAGATATTGGCCAGAAACGGTGTGGGAATGGTCAGCAGCGCGAACCAGGAGAACCACCGCTGGTTGGGGGTTCGGCCGCCGCGGGTCAGCCACAACGCGATCAGCGCGAACAACACCGGGACCAGCAGCAATCCGACCATCAACCGGAACGACCAGTAGGTGACGAACAGGTTGGGCCGGTAGTCGTCCGGCCCGAAACGCTGCTCATCTTGGGCCTGCAGCTCACGCACCCCCTGCAGCGTCACGCCGCTGAGCCGGCCCTCGGCCAGGAACGGCAGCGCGTAATGCAGCTTGAGCACCGGCGTGACGGCGTCGCAGTTGTTGTGCGTGCCGATGGTCAACAGCGACATGTCCGGGTCGGTTTCGGTGTTGCACAACGACTCCGCCGAGGCCATCTTCATCGGTTGCTGACGGAACATCAGCTTGCCCTGCGCATCCCCGGTGAAGAACAACGCAACCGCGGCCGCCAGCGCGACGAGGCACCCCAATTTCGTTGCCGGTCGATACATCGCGGCGGTGTCGGCCGATGCGGACCGCGGCGCGGCGCGGCGTCCCAGGCGCACCATCCACCAGGCGCTGACGGCCGCGACGAACGTCCCGGCCGTCAGAAACGAACCGGTGACCGCGTGCGAAAACGCCGCCAGCGCGGTGTTGTTGCTCAGCAACGCGCCGATGCTGTGCAGCTCGGCGCGCCGGGTGGCCGGATTGTAGTGTGCACCGACCGGGTGCTGCATGAACGAGTTCGCCACGATGATGAAGTACGCGGACGCGTTGACGCCGAACGCGACGATCCAAATGCACGCCAGATGGACCAGCCGGGGCAGCCGGCCCCAGCCGAAAATCCACAAGCCGATGAAGGTCGACTCGAAGAAAAACGCGAACAGCCCTTCCATCGCCAGCGGCGCGCCGAAGATATCCCCGACGAATCGGGAGTACTCCGACCAATTCATCCCGAACTGGAATTCCTGCACGATTCCGGTCGCCACGCCGATCGCGAAATTGATCAGGAACAACTTGCCGAAGAATTTGGTGAGCCGATACCAAGCCGTGTTCCCGGTGGCCACCCACACCGTTTGCATGACCGCCACCAGCGGGGCCAGGCCGATGGTGAGCGGCACGAAGATGAAGTGGTAGACGGTGGTAATACCGAACTGCCACCGTGAAATGTCGACGACATTCATGTGTCATCTCTCCAAACGGGCTGTAATGCAACTACGACGCAGTGTAGTAGATGGCGGGCCGCGGCGCCAGCCGCAACCGGTGACCTCCTCAGGCGACCTCAGGCGACACGGTCGCGAGACGCCTTGCGGATGCCGAACGACGACACGACCTCGAACACGCCGATGACGATGAACCAGACGCCGACCACGACCGCCAGGATGGCAAGCGACTCGAACGGCGAAGCCAGCACGACGATCCCGGCGAGCAGGCTGACCACGCCGATGAAGATCGACCATCCCCGCCCCGGCAGCGCCGGGTCGCTGATCGCCGAAACCGTCGTTGCAACACCGCGGAAGACGAACCCCACGCCGATCCAGATGGCCAGCAACAGGATCGCGATCAGCGGGTCCTTCCCGAAATGGCGGAACGCCAAAACCGCCAGGATCAACGACGCGGCCCCGCTGATGAACAGCAAAATTCGGCTCCCGGCCGAGACGTGCAGGCTGAACGCGAAGATGACCTGCGCAATTCCGGTGACCAGCAAATAGATGCCGAAGAGCACGGCGGCCAGCAGCAGCGTTCTTCCCGGCCACGCCAGTATCAGGCCGCCCAGCACAACCGACAGAATTCCGGATACCAGCGTGGATTTCCACAGATGCGGCAACAAGCTCGGAACAGAGGTCCCAGGAGTGGTTTGCATGGCCGCAGTTTGACACAAAGATCAGTTGGAGGATAGGGCAGCCGGACCCATACCCGGGCCGGGCGCCGTTTGCCGGCGCGCAGTTCGCTGGAGTCGGCGCTTACCGGCTTGGCGCCGATGAGACCAGGTGCGCAGGGCGCCGTTGCCCGCGACGTGGACGCGGCCCCGTTCGACGAATTCGCCCCCTCGTCGAGAGGCGTTCGGACACCGCCGGTGACGATCCGCACGAGCACGAAGCTCACCCGCGCGGCAGCCGGGCGTCTGGGCGCCGCATCCGGCGATCGTGGGCTGCCGCATTGTCCGTCGCCGACCGACCGGTCACGACTGGGCGGGCAGGTCGCCGGTGAGCCACTCGGACACCCGGTGCGGCGACAACGAGCCGTCGGGCATGATGTGCTGCACCCGGCGTCCGTCTCGGGAGGCCAGGTCCGCGATCATGCGCCGGTGACAGCGCCACCAGGTCGGCTCCCCGCACATCACCGCCACGTTGGTGGTGTCGGCGTCGCGGAGCAGCCGCTCGTAGGCGGGCTGGAAGGCCGGCGTGCGGGAGTGCGCGGCGTAGTTGGCGAAAGACGGGTTCTGCCACCATTGGTCGCGCGGCAGGGGTGCGGTCGGCGGTTGGCGCCGTCCACCGAGATCCGGCTCGTGCCGGTAGGCGATGCCGGCCGCGGCCAGCCAGCCCGGCATCGCCTGCTTCGACACGTCGGGGTTGCGCCGGGAGCCCGGGAAACGCCGGACATCGACCAGCAGCGCGATGTCGTGCCGGCGAAGGTCGCCGGTGAGTCGCTCGGCGGATTTGGCGCCATGGCCGATCGTGTAAAGCATTTACTCAGGGTGCCCTCGCAGTGCCCCTCGCAGTGCCCTCGGTGGGATTCGAACCCACACTGGACGGGTTTTGAGTCCGTTTCCTCTGCCAGTTGGGATACGAGGGCTGCTCGGCCTCCTACCTTAGAGGCCGCCGGCCACCCTGGAGAACGGCGCACGGCCTTACTGCCCCCGACGTCGGCGTTCGCAGCGACGCGGGACAGAATATCGGTCATGACAGGCCGCACCACCGACACCGACACCGACGCCGCTGTGCGGCGCCGGGTCCTGATCGCCGAAGATGAGGCGCTCATCCGGCTAGACCTGGCCGAGATGCTGCGAGAGGAGGGTTACGAGGTCGTCGGCGAGGCCGGCGACGGCCAGGAGGCCGTCGAGCTGGCGGAACGCTGTCGGCCCGACCTGGTGATCATGGACGTGAAAATGCCGCGCCGCGACGGCATCGACGCGGCCGCCGAGATCGCCGGCAAGCGGATCGCGCCGATCGTGGTGCTGACCGCGTTCAGCCAGCGGGACCTGGTGGAACGGGCACGTGACGCCGGGGCGATGGCCTATCTGGTGAAGCCGTTCACGATCAGCGACCTGATCCCGGCCATCGAGCTGGCAATCAGCCGGTTCAGCGAGGTCGCCGAGCTGGAACGCGAAGTGGCGACGCTGGCCGACCGGCTGGAGACCCGCAAGCTGGTCGAGCGCGCCAAGGGCCTGCTGCAGACCAAGCAGGGCATGACCGAGCCCGAGGCGTTCAAGTGGATTCAGCGTGCCGCCATGGATCGGCGCACCACCATGAAACGGGTCGCCGAAGTCGTCCTGGAAACCCTCGAAGCCGACAAGTAGCTGCACGGCGACACGCCGTAACAGCCGTACATCCGCGGGCCCGGCACCGGCCGGCCAACACCGGTTGTGACGGTGCCTAGAGTGAGACCGTGACCGCCGCGACGTCCGCCACCAAGGCCGGCCAGGAAAAAACCAGGCCGACCCTGATGCTGCTCGACGGCAATTCGCTGGCGTTCCGGGCGTTCTACGCGCTGCCCGCCGAGAACTTCAAGACCCGCGGCGGGCTGACCACCAACGCGGTGTACGGCTTCACCGCCATGCTGATCAACCTGCTGCGCGACGAGGCGCCGACGCACATCGCCGCGGCGTTCGACGTGTCCCGCGAGACGTTTCGCTCCGAGCGGTACCCGGAGTACAAGGCCGGCCGGTCGGCGACCCCCGACGAGTTCCGCGGGCAGATCGACATCACCAAGGAAGTGCTCGCTGCGATGGGCATCGCGGTGCTCGCCGAGCCCGGGTTCGAAGCCGACGACATCATCGCGACGCTGGCCACCCAGGCGGCGAACGAGGGATACCGGGTGCTGGTGGTGACCGGGGACCGCGACTCGCTGCAGCTGGTCACCGACGACGTGACGGTGCTGTACCCGCGCAAGGGGGTCAGCGAGCTCACCCGCTTCACCCCCGAGGCCGTCGTCGAGAAGTATGGGCTGACGCCCGCGCAGTATCCCGACTTCGCCGCGCTGCGCGGCGACCCCAGCGACAACCTGCCCGGCGTTCCGGGCGTGGGGGAGAAGACCGCCACCAAGTGGATCGCCGAGTACAGCTCGCTGCAGGGTCTGGTCGACAACGCCGACG
>JAQTVU010000120.1 GCA_028706695.1 Mycobacterium sp. | reverse complement strand
GCTGGGGCGCGCGGCGATATCGCGGGGCTCGCTGGCCCGGCTCGACCAGCTGCCCAAGAAGCTGCAGCGCGACCCGCTGAGATTTCGTGCGCCGCAACTGATTACAATTCCCGACATTTTCCCGAACGGCCTGGCCAACAAGTACACGTCCGCGCCGATCGGCGAGCTGTGGTACCGCAAGTCCGGCACCTATCGCGGCAAGGTGCAGAACCTGACGCAGTTCTACCACCCGTTGGACATGGTCGGGGAATGGAACCGTGCCTACGGCCCGGCCGGCTTCGGACAGTACCAGTTCGTGGTCCCGACGACCGCGGTCGAGGAGTTCAAGCGCATCGTCGGTGACATCCAAAAGTCGGGGCACTACTCGTTTCTCAACGTGTTCAAGCTGTTCGGCCCGGGCAACCGGGCCCCGCTGAGCTTCCCGATCCCGGGCTGGAACGTCTGCGTCGACTTTCCGATCAAGCCCGGGCTCAACGAGTTTCTCAACGAGCTCGACCGCCGGGTGCTGGAGTTCGGCGGCCGGGTATACACCGCCAAGGACTCCCGGGCCAGCGCCGAGACCTTCCATGCCATGTATCCGCGCATCGGCGAATGGATCGCCGTGCGCCGCAAGGTCGACCCGGCACGGGTGTTCGCCTCCGACATGGCCCGCCGTTTGGAGCTGCTCTAGTGGTGCGCCAATGGTGTTAGACGCCGTGGGCAATCCACAGACCATCCTGCTGCTGGGAGGCACCTCCGAGATCGGGCTGGCCATCTGCGAGCGCTACCTGCGCAACGCGCACGCGCGGATCATTCTGGCCGCCAGGCCCGACGACCCCGGACGTGCCGACGCGGTCGCCCAGATGAACGCCGCGGGCGCACGGTCGGTGCAGCTCATCGACTTCGAAGCTCTCGACACCGAGAGCCACCCCGAGACGATCGATCGAGCGTTCGCCGGCGGCGACGTAGACGTGGCCATCGTGGCGTTCGGCATCCTCGGCGACGCCGAGGAACTCTGGCAGGACCAGCGCAAAGCCGTGCGTGCCGCCGAGATCAACTACACCGCAGCGGTTTCGGTGGGTGTGCTGCTGGCCGAGAAGATGCGCGCGCAGGGCTTCGGCCAGATCATCGCGATGAGCACGGTGGCCGGCGAGCGGGTGCGGCGGTCCAACTTCGTCTACGGCTCCACCAAGGCCGGCCTGGACGGCTTCTACCTGGGTCTGTCGGAAGCGTTGCGCGAGTACGGGGTTCATGTCCTGGTGATCCGGCCCGGCCAGGTGCGTACCCGGATGAGCGCGCACATCAAGGAAGCCCCGCTGACCGTCGACAAGGAGTACGTCGCCGACCTGGCTGTGACAGCGTCGGCAAAAGGTAAGGAATTGGTTTGGGCGCCAGCAGCATTCCGCTATGTGATGATGGTGTTGCGACACCTCCCGCGGAGCGTGTTCCGCAAGCTGCCAATCTGACCGTGCGCAACGCGGCAGCCGGGCTCGGCCAGCTGGCCCTGGCCGCGATGGTGGCCGCCGTCGTCGCGGTGGTGTCGCTCAACGCGATCTCCCGCGTCCAGTGGCCGGCCTACCCGTCGTCCAACCAACTGCACGCGCTGACCACCGTCGGGCAGGTCGGCTGCCTGGCCGGGCTCGTCGCCGCCGCCTGGGCGTGGCGCCGGGGCCGTCGCCTGCTCGCCCGGCTGGGGGGGCTGGTGTCGGTGTCCGCGTTCGCCGTCGTCACCCTGGGCATGCCGCTGGGCGCCACCACGCTGTACCTGTTCGGGGTCTCGGTGGACCAGCAGTTCCGCACCGAATACCTGACCCGGCTCGCCGACAGTCCCGCCCTGCGCGACATGACCTACCTCGGGCTGCCGCCGTTCTACCCGCCGGGCTGGTTCTGGATCGGCGGGCGCGCCGCGGCGCTGACCGGGACACCGGCCTGGGAGGTGTTCAAGCCGTGGGCCATCACCTCGATCGCCGTCGCGGTCGCGGTCGCGCTGGTGGTGTGGGGGCGGCTGGTGCGCTTCGAACACGCGCTGATGGTCACCACGGCCACCGCGGCGGCAACGCTGGCCTACGGCTCGCCGGAGCCCTACTCGGCGATGATCACCGTGCTGCTGCCGCCGGTGCTGGTGCTGACGTGGTCGGGCCTGCGCGCCGGCGGGCGCCTCTCGGGCGGCTGGGCCGCGGTGATCGGCGCCGGCGTCTTCCTGGGCTTCGCCGCCACCTGGTACACGCTGCTGTTCGGCTTCAGCGCGTTCACGTTCGCGCTGATGGCTGTGTTGCTGGCCGGGTCCCGGTGGCGGCACGGCGGCGTCAAGGCGGCGCTGGACCCGCTGCGCCGGCTGGCGCTCATCGCGGTCATCTCGGCGGCCATCGCCAGCACCACCTGGGTACCGTTTCTGGCCCGGGCGGCCCACAGCCCGCTCAGCAACACCGGCAGCGCGCAGCACTACCTGCCGGCCGACGGCGCCGAGCTGACCTTCCCGATGCTGCAGTTCTCGCTGCTGGGCGCGGTCTGCATGCTGGGCACGCTGTGGCTGGTGGCGCGGGCGCGGTCGTCGGTGCAGGCCGGCGCGCTGGCCGTCGGCGTGCTGGCGATCTACCTGTGGTCGGTGCTGTCGATGCTGGCCACGCTGGCGCGCACCACGCTGCTGTCGTTTCGGCTGCAACCCACGCTGACCGTGCTGCTGGTCGCCGCGGGCACGTTCGGCTTCGTCGAAACGGCCCGGGCGCTGGCGGCGCGGCACCAAGCCGTCCTCCCGGTGGCCGGGGCCGTCGGGCTGGCCGCGGCGATCGCGTTCAGCCAGGACATTCCCGAGGTGCTGCGCCCGGATCTCACTATCGCCTACACCGACACCGACGGCCACGGCCGGCGCGGCGACCGCAGGCCGGCCGGCTCGGAGCAGTACTACCCCGTCGTGGACGCCGCGATCCGGCACGTGACCGGAAAGCCGCGCGACCAGGTCGTCGTCATGACCACCGACTACAGCTTCCTGTCCTACTACCCCTACTGGGGTTTTCAGGGGCTGACGTCGCACTACGCCAACCCGCTGGCGCAGTTCGACCTGCGGGCCGCACAGATCGAGAAGTGGGCCACGCTCACGACGCCCGACGCGTTCATCCACGCGCTGGACACCTGCCCCTGGCCCCCGCCGACGGTGTTCCTGATGCGCCGCGGCGCGAACGACACCTACCTCCTGCGGCTGGCCGAGGACGTCTACCCCAACCAGCCCAACGTGCGCCGCTACACCGTCGACCTGCGCGCGGCCCTGTTCGCCGACCCCCGGTTCGTGGTGCGCAGCGTCGGCCCGTTCGTGCTGGCCGTCCGCAGGCCGGGGGGGTAGCCGCGATGGTCACCGAAATCCCCGTCGACCGGCCAGAACTGACATCTGGCCGGGGCGGCGACACGGCCCCCGACCACCGGGTCGTCCGGCTGGTCGCGATCGTCGCCGGGCTCCTCGGGTCGCTGCTGTCCATCGTCACCCCGCTGCTGCCGGTCGACCAGACCACCGCCCGGCTGAACTGGCCGCAGAACGGTGCGTTCGACAGCGTCGAGGCGCCGCTGATCGGTTACGTGGCCACCGAGCTGAACGTCACCGTGCCCTGTCAGGCCGCCGCGGGGCTCGCCGGCCCCCGCAACGCGGGCAAGACCGTGCTGTTGTCCACGGTGCCCAAGCAGGCCCCCAAGGCCGTCGACCGCGGGCTGCTCATCCAGCGCGCCAACGACTCCCTGGTGCTGGTGGTGCGCAACGTCCCGGTGGTCACGGCCCCGCTGAGCCAGGTGCTCAGCCCGGCCTGCCAGCGCCTGACGTTCACCGCGCACGCCGACCGGGTCGTCGCCGAGTTCGTCGGGCTGCGGCAGGGGCCCGACGCCGAGCGTCCCGGCTCGCCGCTGCGCGGGGAGCGCAGCGGCTATGACTTCCGGCCGCAGATCGTCGGCGTGTTCACCGACCTGGCCGGGCCCGCCCCGCCGGGCCTGCGCTTCTCGGCCACCGTCGACACCCGCTACACCAGCGCCCCCACCCCGCTGAAACTGGCGGCGATGGTGCTCGGCGTGGTGCTCACCGCCCTGGCCCTGGTCGCCCTGCACATCCTGGACAGCACCGACGGCACCCGGCACCGGCGTTTCCTGCCCGCCCGGTGGTGGTCGATCGGCGCCCTGGACACCCTGGTCGTCGCGGTGCTGGTGTGGTGGCATTTCGTCGGCGCCAACACCTCCGACGACGGCTACATCCTGACCATGGCGCGGGTCTCCGAGCACGCCGGATACATGGCCAACTACTACCGCTGGTTCGGCACGCCGGAGGCCCCGTTCGGCTGGTACTACGACCTGCTGGCGTCGTGGGCCCACGTCACCACCACCAGCATCTGGATGCGGCTGCCGACCCTGGTCATAGCGCTGACATGCTGGTGGTTGATCAGCCGTGAGGCGATCCCCCGCCTGGGTCACGCCGTCAAGCGCAGCCGGGCCGCGGCCTGGACGGCGGCGGGCATGTTCCTGGCGGTCTGGCTGCCGCTGGACAACGGGCTGCGGCCCGAGCCGATCATCGCGCTGGGCATCCTGCTGACATGGTGTTCGGTGGAACGGGCGGTGGCCACCAGCCGGCTGCTGCCCGTGGCGGCCGCCTGCATCGTCGGGGCGCTCACCCTGTTCTCCGGGCCCACCGGCATCGCCTCCGTCGGCGCGCTGCTGGTGGCCATCGGGCCGCTGCGCACCATCCTGCACCGCCGATCCAAACAGTTCGGCCTGTTGCCGCTGCTGGCTCCCATCCTAGCCGCCGCCACCGTCACCGTGATCCTGATCTTCCGCGACCAGACCCTGGCCGGAGAGATGCAGGCCACCGCGCTCAAGCGTGCCGTCGGCCCGAGCCTGACCTGGTTCGACGAGCACCTGCGCTACGAGCGGCTGTTCATGGCCAGCCCCGACGGGTCGGTGGCCCGCCGCTTCGCGGTGCTGGCGCTGCTGCTGGCGCTGGGGATCTCGGTGGCGATGTCGCTGCGCAAGGGCCGGATTCCGGGCACGGCCGCGGGGCCGAGTCGGCGCATCATCGGCATCACCATCATCTCGTTCTTCGCGATGATGTTCACCCCCACCAAATGGACCCACCACTTCGGCGTGTTCGCCGGCCTGGCCGGGTCGCTGGGGGCGCTGGCCGCGGTCGCCGTCACGGCCGGGGCCATGCGTTCGCGCCGCAACCGCACCGTCTTCGCCGCCGTGGTGCTGTTCCTGCTGGCGCAGTGCTTCGCCAGCGTGAACGGCTGGTGGTACGTGTCCAGTTTCGGTGTGCCCTGGTCCAATTCGTTCCCGAAGTGGCATTACGGCGCCTCCACGCTGTTCCTCGGGCTGACGGTGCTGGTGCTGCTGCTGGCGGCCTGGTTCCACTTCACGGCCACCGACTCGAGCCGGCCCCAGTGGCCGCCGCGAACCCGGTACGGGGCGCGGCTGTCCGCAATCATCCAGTCCCCGTTGGCCATTGCGTCCTGGCTGCTGGTCGTCTTCGAGGTGATGTCGCTGACCCTGGCGATGATCGGCCAGTACCCGGCGTGGTCGGTGGGCCGGTCGAACCTGCAGGCGTTGCCGGTTCTGGGGACCGGCAAAACCTGCGGCCTGGCCGAGGACGTGTTGGTCGAGCAGCACCCCAACGCCGGAATGCTGACGCCGGTCACCGGACCGGCGGCAGCCGCCCTGGGCGCCGGGCTGGCGGAAGGCTTCACGCCCAACGGAATTCCCGCCGACGTGCGCGCCGACCCGGTGATGGAGCGTCCCGGGGACCGCAGTTTCGTCAACGACGACGGGCTGGCCGCCGGCGTCGAGGCCGGCACCGAGGGCGGGACCAGCGCGGCACCGGGAATCAACGGCTCGCGCGCCCAGCTGCCCTACAACCTGGATCCGGCCCGCACCCCGGTGCTGGGCAGCTGGCGGCCCGGCATCCAGGTGCCCGCCCGGCTGCGCTCGGGCTGGTACCGACTGCCCGCACGGGACAAGGCGGCTCCGCTGCTGGTGGTCAGCGCCGCGGGCCGGTTCGACCCCCGCGAGGTTCAGGTGCAGTGGGCCACCGACGCCGAATCCGGCGGCGGGCAGCCCGGCGGCTCGTTCCAGTTCGCCGACGTCGGGGCGTCACCGGCCTGGCGCAACCTGCGGTTACCGCTGTCGGCGATTCCCGCCACCGCCACCCGGGTCCGCCTGGTCGCCGACGACGAGGACCTGGCGCCGCAGCACTGGATCGCGCTGACGCCGCCGCGCATCCCGCAACTGCGCACGCTGCAGGACGTCGTGGGCTCCCGCGACCCGGTGTTCCTCGACTGGCTGGTCGGTCTCGCTTTCCCGTGCCAGCGACCGTTCGGCCATCGGAACGGCATCGACGAGACGCCCCGGTGGCGCATCCTGCCGGACCGGTTCGGCGCGGAGGCCAACTCCCCGGTGATGGACAACAACGGCGGCGGCCCGCTGGGCGTCACCGAGCTGCTGCTCAAGGCGACCACGGTGGCCAGCTACCTCAAGGACGACTGGTCTCGAGACTGGGGCGCGCTGCAACGGTTGACGCCCTACTACCCCGACGCCCAGCCCGCGCGTCTGCAGCTGGGCACGGTGACGCGCGGCGGCCTGTGGAACCCGGGGCCGCTCAGGCACTAAGAGGCACTCGGCTTTCGGCGGGTCGCGCGGGCGCAGGCCGCGCACCTGTGCTTCCGGCCCGCCGCGCCACCGCGGCCGGCCGTCGCCGCGTCCATCCCCGGGCTACTTAGCGGCGTCGCCTACCATCGACCCTCGTGCCCCACGACCGTAACCGACGACCCCGGCGAATCCCGAGGTTGGTGGCCGTGGTCGCGGGGCTCACGGGCCTGCTGTTGTGCGTCGCCGTTCCCCTGCTTCCGGTCAAACAGACCACGGCGACCATCCGGTGGCCCCAGGGCACCGCGGACGGCAACGTCAGGCAGGTCACCGCCCCGCTGGTGTCCGGGGCGCCGCGTTCGCTCGACATCTCCATTCCCTGCCCGGCGATGGCCACCCTGCCCCCCGCCGGCGGCCTGGTCGTCTCCACCCTGCCCGCCGACGGAGTGGACGCCGGCAAAAACGGGCTGTTCGTACGCGCCAACAAGGACGTCGTCGTGGTCGCCTTCCGCGACTCGGTGGCCGCGGTCGCGCAGCGGTCGGCCATCGCCGCGGGCGCCTGCAG
>JAQTVU010000119.1 GCA_028706695.1 Mycobacterium sp. | reverse complement strand
CGGGCGCGGTGACCTGGCCGCCAACGAGCACGCCGAAGCGCGGATCATCGAGGAGTACCTGCCCACGCCGCTCACCGACGCCGAGATCGCCGACGTCGCCGAGACCGCCATCGCTCAGGTCGCCGAGGAGATCGGGGAGCGGCCGGGCGCCAAACAGCTGGGGATGGTGATGAGGGCGGCCACCGCGATCGCGGCGGGCAAGGCCGACGGCGCCCGCCTGTCCGCGGCGGTCAAAGACCGCCTATAACCGAGAGACCGCCTATAACCGAAAGACCGCCTATAACCGCACGAATGATCCCGCCGGCCGCCGCGCGCGTCGCACGTACCGCCGCCACCGACCGCGGGAACTGCGGCGGCCGGTCCCCGCCGCGGGCCGCGCGCCCGGCGTCGAGCCGTTCCCGCTGCGGCACCACCACGTACTTCGGGTCGCGGGTGGATTCGACGCCCGCCTCGAACACGCCGAACCGCTGCAGCACACTGCCGCCCAGCAACGCCAGCCCGCTCAGCATCGCCGCCACCCGGCTCCGCCCCGCGGCCAGGCTGCCCAGCGCGCCGGCGATGGTCAGGTACTCGGCCCATTTGCGCTGCCGGTGGGCCTTGCCGGTGGTGTAGGCCGCCGCGGACAGGCCCAGCCGCCGCGCCAGGAGCCGCGACGCCGCAACCTCCAGCCCCGCGCCCAACACGCCCATCCGGCGGGCGGGACCCGCTTCGCCGACCGGGGCCAGCAGCATGCCCAGCCCGCCACCGCTGGCCGCGGCCGAGCCGGTGAACACGAACGGCAGATACGGATGCGCTTCATGCCAGGCCGGGACGGCGGTCTGCGAGAGCAGGACGGCCGTATAGGAGGCGACGCCGGGGGCGACGGCCGCCGCCGACAGCCCCGCCGGTCGCGCGAGCCTGGTCACCAGCCGCCCGGCAGCCGTGCGCCGCAGCGGCGGCGGCATCAGCTCGGCGACCCCGGCCAGTCCGCAACCCGGCCCGTAGGCGGAAAGGATCCAGGTGCCCATGCTCATCGGCGAACTGGGTTTGGCCACCCGCAGCATGTGGTGGAACCGCTCCGGCCGGCCCAGGTCGGCGATCAGGAAATACGTGCTGGCCAGGATGCCGGCCAGCGACCCGACCCTGCTGACCCGGCGCAGCGCCGGCCTGCCCGTGAGGTCGGCTCCGGCTGCCAGCAGCGCCGAACCCGCCGAGAGGCCACCGGTGAACAGATAGGCCGGGATCTTCCACTCCCACACCGGTGTCTTGAGCACCGCGCGCCCGTAGTAGGAACGGAATTCGGCGTGCGGCACGGCAAGCTGCTCACGCCCGCCCCCGGCGTCCGCACGGCCCCGGCCGAACATCTGCGCGTGGATGTCCTCGGCGCCCGCGTCGCTGCGCTGCTCCCTCATGGCCGTCCCCGCCCGAGGAAGGCCGACGCCGCGGCGGCGACCAACGCCGCGGCCGCCAGTCCGGCGTATGTCCACATCGCCGGCGCGTCCCGGGTCGGCACCACCGGGTCCGGCGGCAGCCCGTAGGCCTCGGGCTCGTCCAGCAGCAGGAAGAAGGCGCCGTCACCGCCCACGCCGTCGTCGGGGTCGTGACCGTACAGCCGCGCCTCCGACACCCCGCGCTCGTGCAGCTCGGTGATGCGCCGCGCCGCGCGCTCGTGCAACTCGTCCAGCGGGCCGAACTGGATGGAGTCGGTGGGGCACGCCTTGGCGCACGCCGGCTCCAGGCCGTCGCGCAGCCGGTCGTAGCACAACGTGCATTTCCACGCCCGGCCGTCGCCCTCCCGGCGGTCGATCACCCCGTACGGGCAGCCGGACACGCAGTAGCCGCAGCCGTTGCAAATGTCTTGCTGCACAACGACGGTGCCGAACTCGGTGCGGAACAGCGCGCCGGTCGGGCACACGTCCAGGCACCCCGCGTGGGTGCAGTGCTTGCACACGTCGGACGCCATCAGCCACCGAAAGTCGGTGCGGGCCTCGGCGCCGGCCGCATCAGCCGGCCGCTCGAATTTCGGCACCCCCAGTTGCACCGGGGCGGTGCCCAGCTCGCCGCCGCCGCGCTCGGTCTGCGCGATGGCCGAAGCGGCGGCGCGCGCCGACTCGCCGCCGGCCGAGGGGCCCGTGGGCCGGCCCGCCACGCCGGGGTCCTGGCCGCCGAGCGGGCGGGCCTGCTCGATGAAGGCGACGTGTCGCCAGGTGTTGGCGCCCAGCATGCCGGTGTTGTCGAAGGACATGCCCAGCAGGTTGAAGCCGTCGTCGGGCACGGTGTTCCACTCCTTGCACGCCACCTCGCAGGCCTTGCAGCCGATGCAGATCGAGGTGTCGGTGAAGAAGCCGACCCGCGGCGGGTGCTCTGGCGGGTATCCCGCATCGCCGGCCGGGTCATGCAACGGGCCGTAAACGCTGTCGTCGCTCAAGGCTTTACCTCCGGCTCGAGGTGGGCGACCCCGTCCGGGCGGGTGGTGTCGATACGCGTTCCGGTCTCCGTGGTGATGCCGGCCCGGCGGCGGTAGTCGGCGACGTAGGCCAGCAGCTGCGGTCCGCGCGGCCGCCGCCCGGGCCGCACGTCGCAGGTCGCGACCTTGCTCTCCTGGATGAACACGTTGGGGTCCAGCACCACCCCGAGCAGGTCGTTGACCACATCACCCCGGACAGCTCCCGCGTATCCCCAGTGATAGGGCATCCAAACCTGGTGCACCAGATGGTCGTCGATGCGCAACGGCTGCATGCGGTCGGTCACGAACACCCGCGCGTCGACGGCGGTGCGGCTGGTGATCACGTGCGCCCAGTCCAGGTGCGCCAGCCCGCGCATGGCCGCCAGCTCGGGGGAGACCTCCACGAACAGCTCGGGCTGCAGCTCGGCGAGGTAAGGCAGCTGACGGCTCATGCCGCCGGCGGTGTGGTGCTCGGTCAGCCGGGCGGCGGTGAACACGAACGGGAACACCTCGCCGTGCGGCTCCGGCGGCGCCGGGTTGGACGGATTGTCGCTGCGGCCGTAGACGATTCGCGTGGGGTTTCCCTGCTGGGCATACAGCGCGTTGGGCACCGGGGACTCGTGCGGCTCATAGTGCGTGGGCAGCGGACCGTCGGCCAGCCCGTTGGGCGCGAACAGCCAGCCCTTGCCGTCGGCCTGCATGATGAACGGGTCGTCGCCGCGCAGCGCTTCGACGCCGACCGCGTCACCGGCTGGCCGGTAATCCGGGGGCTTGTTCTTTTCGAAGTCGGGGATGTCGTAGCCCGTCCACTCGCGGTTTTCCGGGTCCCACCAGAGAAGCTTCTTGCGCTCGCTCCACGGCCGGCCCTGCGGGTCGGCCGAGGCCCGGTTGTAGAGCACCCGGCAGTTCATCGGCCAGGTCCAGCCCCACTCGTTCTCGTAGGGTCCCTGCTGCTCCTTCGGCTTGCGCCGGGCCGCCTGGTTCACCTCGTCGGCGTACACCCCGCTGTAGATCCAGCAGCCGCAGGCGGTGCTGCCATCGGCCTTGAGCTCGGTGTAGCCGCTGAGCGCCCGGCCGGTGGTCAGGTCGACGCCGCTCATGCGCCGCAGCACGTCTTCGCCCGATGGCTCGTCCCCCGCCGGGTCGTCGGTCGCCCCCTCGGTCCGGTAGTCCCACGCGAGGTCGAGCAGCGGCCGGTCGCGCTCGTCGGTCGAGCCGGCCAGCTTTTGGCGCAGCCTGCGGCCCAGGTGGTAGAAGAACCACAGGTCGGATCGGGCGGCGCCGGGCGGCTCGACGGCCTTGTCCCGCCACTGCAACATGCGCTGTGTCTGGGTGAATGTGCCGGCCTTCTCCACGTGCGAGGCCGCCGGGAAGAAGAACACCTCCGTGCGGCAGGTGTCCGGGCTGATCTCGCCGGTCTCGACCTCCGGCGCACCCTTCCAGAAGGTGGCGCTTTCGGTGATGACCAGATCCCGCACCACCAGCCAGGCCAGGTTGGCCATGCCGAGGCGCTGCAGCCGGCCGTGGGCCGACCCGACGGCCGGGTTCTGGCCCAGCAGGAAGTAGCCGAACACCGTGCCGTCGATCATGTCCATGACGGTGCGGTAGGTGCCGTGGTCGCCGCTGACGCGGGGCAGGTAGTCGAAGCAGTAGTCGTTGTCGGCGGTGGCGTGCTCGCCCCAGTACTCCTTGAGCAGCGACACCAGGTAGGCGTCCGTCTGGTGCCAGAAGCCTTTCTGATTGCTGCCGGTGACGCTGCCGGTGACGTTGTCGAGGTAGTCCGAGAGCGTGGCCTGCCCGGCGTGCGGCATCGCCAGGTAGCCGGGCAGCAGGTCGAACAACGTCGGCACATCGGTGGAGCCCTGGATGCAGGCGTGTCCACGCAGCGCGAATATCCCGCCGCCCGGCCGACCGATGTTGCCCAGCAGCAGCTGGATGATCGAGCCGGCGCGGATGAACTGGGCGCCCGTCGAGTGCTGGGTCCAGCCCACGCTGTACACCAGCGCGGCGGTGCGCTCCCGGCCCGAGTTCTGTGTCCACGCGCGGGCGACCTGCAGGAAGGTGTCGGCCGGCACGCCGCACACGCGCTCGACCAGCTCCGGGGTGTAGCGGGCGTAGTGGCGCTTGAGGATCTGGTAGACGCAGCGCGGATGCTGCAGCGTCGGGTCGGACGGGATCTCGTTGGCGCCCTGCACCGCGACCCCGCCGGAGCCGAGCTGGTCCGGCGCGGCCCGCTCCTTGTCGCCCGGCCCGCCGCGGCCACCCTGCCGGGTCGACTCGTAGCGCCAGCTCTCCGGGTCGTAGCAGGCGGTCCGGTGGTCATAGCCGCTGAACAGCCCCCCGGGATCCTCGGTGTCCCGGTACTGCTCGCCCACGATGAACGACGCGTTGGTGTAGGCGGTGACGTATTCCCGGAAGTCCAGCCCCTCCGACAGGATGTAGTTGATCACCCCGCCGAGGAACGCGGTGTCACTGCCCGCGCGCAGCGGCACGTGCCGGTCGGCGAGCGCGCTGGTGCGGGTGAACCGCGGGTCGATGTGGACTACCTCGGCGCCGTTCGCCTTGGCCTCCAGCACCCACTGGAAGCCCACCGGATGGGCCTCGGCCATGTTGGAGCCCATGATGACGATGAAGTCGGAGTTGGAGAGGTCTTGCTGATAGTCCGTCGCGCCACCGCGACCGAAGGAGGCCCCCAGACCGGGAACCGTGGCGCTGTGTCAAATACGGGCTTGATTCTCGATCTGTAATGCGCCCAGGGCGGTGAAGAGCTTCTTGATGAGGTAGTTCTCTTCGTTGTCCAGCGTGGCGCCGCCCAGGCTGGCGATGCCCAGGGTGCGGCGCAACGTGTTGCGGTCGGCGTCGAAGTCCTGCCAGCCCTTGCGCCGCGCGTCGAGCACCCGGTCGGCGACCATGTCCATGGCGGTGTCGAGGTCGAGGTCCTGCCAGTCGCTGGCGTAGGGGGCGCGGTAGCGCACCCTGGTCTCCCGCTGCGGGCCGGTGACCAGCTGCTTGCTCGCCGATCCCTTGGGGCACAGCCGGCCCCGCGAGATCGGGCTGTCCGGGTTGCCCTCGATCTGGATCGCCTTGTCGTCCTTGACGTAGACCTGTTGGGCGCAGCCGACCGCGCAGAAGGGGCAAACCGAGTGGGTGACCCGGTCCGCGGAGGCGGTGCGCGGGTGCAGGGCGGCGGAGCGGGGCGATTGGGCGGCCTGGCCGCGGCCCAGCGGGTCGGCGCTGATGAGCTGCCGGTAGGCCGGCCACGAGCGGATCAGCTTGCCAAGCTTGTTGAGCGGGTCCATATCACGATCAAACCACCACTCGGGAGCCGTCGTCGCCGCGTCGGGTGGTGCGCCGGGCGTCGAGGCGCTCCAGCAAAGGAACCGCGACCCGGCGGGTGGTGCCCAGGGCGCGGCGGGCGTCGCTGACGGTGAACGGCTGCGGCAGTGTCGCCAGGATTGCGGCCGCCCGGTCCAGCGCGTCGGGCCCGAGCACCACCCCGTCGGCGATCCGCAGCAGCCGCCCGGCGCGCACCGCCGCGGCCAGCTCGCGGGTGCCCAGCTTTAGCTCGGCCAGTTCGTCGGCCTCCGGCGCCCGGAACGGCGCGGCGGCCAGCCACTCCTCGACCGTGCGCACGGCCTTGTCCAGGCGCTCCGGCAGGCCGCCGCCGGGTGGCCGGACCAGCCCGTTAGCAACATGGAGCCCGGTGCCTTCGAGTAGCGGGGCCAGCAGGTCGGCGGCGGGCAGCGCGAGCCGCTGCCGCAGCGTCTCCAGCGGCATCCCGGCCGCGACGTCATGCTCGGCGGCCCAGCGCTGCACCGCCGCCGTCGCCTCGGCGCGCCGCCCGGCCCACCACCGCGCGTCCACCACCCACTCGCCCACCCGTTCCCCGGACGGGGGGAACCCCATCGCGCGCAGCTCGGGCGCGCGGGCGCAGTCGGGTGGACGGGCCCGGCCGGTCGCCAGTTCGGCGGCCCGCGCCCGGGCGGCGCCGCGGCGGCGCAGCGCCGGCGACCGCACATCGAGCACCTCGCAGCCCGCGGCGACGCGGTGCTGCCCGGGGTCACGCAGCAGCCCGACATCGCCGATCCGCAGCGGCAGCGGCCGGCCGAGCCGGAGCCGCGCCGCACCGATGCCCAGTTGCCGCACGCGCACCGGCACGCCCGCCGAGCCGATGTGCAGCATCAGCTCGCGGTGCGGCTTGTCGGCGCCGCGCAGCGCCACGTCGATCTCGGCGGTGTCCAGCCAGGCGCCCGGCGTGCGGACGGCATCGCCGCGACCGACCCGCTGACGGTCCACGCCGCGCAGGTTCAGGGCGACCCGGGCCGTCGCGGTGGCCTGCTCGACGTCGCGGCCCAGCGACTGCAGGCCGCGGACCGTGACGTGCCGCCCGTCGACCTCCAGTTCGTCGCCCACCCGGACGGTGCCGGCGGCGAGCGTCCCGGTCACGACGGTGCCCGCGCCCCGGACGGTGAAGCACCGGTCCACCCACAGCCGCACGTCGGCGTCGCGGTCGGGCTCCGGCAGCCGCCGCACCAGCGCCAGCAGCTCCGCGCGCACCCGGTCCGGGTCGGTGCCGAGCGCGACGGGTACGCCGGCCAGCGACGTGCCCGCGAACCGCTCCCGCGCCTGCTCGACGGCCGGCGCGGCATCGGCGAGGTCGGCCTTGCTGATCACCAGCAGCCCATGGCGCACGCCCAGGGCGTCCAGGGCGGCCAGATGCTCCTCGGACT
>JAQTVU010000118.1 GCA_028706695.1 Mycobacterium sp. | reverse complement strand
CAGTGTGCTCTGCCGCATCAACTTCCAGCGCCACGACCTCAACCAGACCTTGCCGGATGGGATGTTCGACTTGGTTTCCGCGCAATACCTGCACTCGCCGGCGCCGTTGCAGCGCGAGACGGTGCTGAGCCGCGCGGCCGACCATGTGGCCCCCGGCGGCCTGTTGCTGATCGTTGACCATGGGGAGGCCCCGCCCTGGGCCAAGGAGCATCTGCACCGCTTCCCCGGAATCGATGAGGTGCTGGCGTCGTTGCAACTGGACGCCGCGAAGTGGACGCGGGTGCGGACGGAAAGGGTGAAACGGGAAACGGTCGGTCCCGATGGCGAGCCGGCCACGCTGCTCGACAACGTGATGGCGCTGCGGCGGAGCCGGTAGGCACCGGACGTGTTGCTGGCCCGCATCCTGCAGCGAGTACCGTGGTTCATCGCGGATGAGTTGGCCGGGCGGCCGCGGCTCGCATCGGACTCCGGTTGGTTCCAGAGCTCCGGTGCCGAGTCGAGGAAAGTCCGGACTTCACAGAGCAGGGTGATTGCTAACGGCAATCCGAGGTGACTCGCGGGAAAGTGCCACAGAAAACAAACCGCCACCCTCGCGGTGGTAAGGGTGAAACGGTGCGGTAAGAGCGCACCAGCATCCCGGGTGACCGGGATGGCTTGGCAAACCCCACCCGAAGCAAGGCCAAGAAGGCCGCACCGCGGTGCGGCTGCGCAGGCGTTCGAGGGTTGCTCGCCCGAGCCTGCGGGTAGGCCGCTTGAGGCGCCCGGCGACGGTGTGTCCCAGATGGATGGTCGCCGCCCGCGCCGCCGCCGCTCCGGCCGCGGCGGTGTGGATACAGAATCCGGCTTACAGGCCAACTCGCCCGCGCCTCAGCGCCGCGCCTTGCTCACCGCCCGGTCGAGCTGGCGCAGCGCGTCGCCGACCTGCCGGCGGCAGCTGTCGGCCAGGTCGGCCTCCTGCTGGTAGAGCAGGCCATAGGTGAAAGTGTCCTCGCCGGCGGCCCGCGCCGCGTCGGCCTGCTGCAGCAGGTGTTCCCGGCTGACGACGCTGTCCTGGTGGTCCCCGAGCAGTGTTTGGATCGTCTTCGCCCGCTGGGAGACCTCCACCGCGCCGGTCGCCGCGCCGGTGTAGCGCAGCCGCTTGGCGCGCTTGCGGATGCGATGCAGCGCGTCGTTGCGGAGCTTCTCGGGGACCCGGGCCGCGGCCCTCGCGGCCCGGCGCACCCGCTTGTAGGCGGCGTCGATGGTGACCGGCGGCGCCTCGGGTGCGCCCTCGTTCACGAGGGGATGGGCCACCACGGCTTCGAGGGCGTCGAGCAGGCGAAAGTAGCGCCGTGAGCGCATCGCCACCAGCGACCGTCGCAGCCCGGTCTGGTAGCGGCGCCGGGCGCCGTCGACGAGACGTTCCCGGACGCGCCCGCGCACCAGCTCCGGCGGCAGCTTGTCCAGTGCCAGCCGGTAGCGCTGGCCGAGGACCTCGGCGTCACGGGCCGCGCCCAGCACGTTGCCGAGCTCGCGCAGCTCGTCGAGGATCCAGGCGGTGTCGGACAGCGAGGAAGCCGGCGAGTCGCCGAGCAGGCTGCGGATCTTGCGGATGGTCACCCGCATCTGATGCACGGCGTCGTCGGCGTCGGCACGAACGCCGCGGTCCCAGATCAGCAGCTCGCCCACGTGCTCGGCCACCGCGCGCGGGATCGGGTCCGCGGGCGGCGGCACGGCGGCGGACCGCGCGGACGAGCCGAGCACCCGGGCCAGCTTGGAGCCGTGACCCGCGGGCACGGCGCCCGCGTCCAGCAGCCGATTGCACAATCGGTTCAACAGCTCGGTGTCGGTGGACCCGTTCGTGGCGGCCAGCTCCAGCTCCCATTCACGCCATTCCTGCTCGGCCGGGCCGGAGCCATCGGAGGCGACCATCGACCGGGCGACGACGTGATCGTTGCTGAACTCCGCGAGCGCGGTTCCCTCGCCGCCATAGAGCACCTGGGTCCCGCGTTCGGTGGTGATCCGCGCGACCGGATGCAACGGACGGTCGCGCACGATCGCCAGCACGACGTCGCGCAACTCGTCAGGCACGGTTTCGGGGTCGGAGGCGCCCAGCGGCGCGCGGACCTCGGTGCGGGCGTCGGGCCCAGCCGGCAACTTCAGATGCCATCCCGCGTCGGAACCGCCGGTGCGGCGCCGCAGGGTGATCTTGTTGCGCGCGAGGTCTTGCCCCGGTGTGTCGAAATATGTCGCGTCCAGCGATTGCGTCGGCGCCGTCTCAACGCGAGCCACCGCGGCGATGCCGTCGAAGGACGGCGACACTGCCGAACCGACGACGTCGAACTTGCGCTCCACCTCCAGATGGCGGGAGATTTTCGGCGCTTTTGCAGGCATTTTCCGGCTCCGTTGCGGGCGGTACGGGTGATTGGTACCCAATAGAGTGCCATATCCCCGTTCACCCGCTCAGCCTCTATGTTGCCGTCCGGCCCGGCCGCGCGAAGGGCAATCAGCTGGGCGACTCGGTGTCGATATGCATCGCCAGGCCCCGCAACCGGCGAACCGTCTCGATCTCCCCGTCTTTAAACGCGCGCCCCGTTGGGTGCAGCAGGTCGTGAAACCACACCGCGGGCATCGAGGTGTAGGGATGATCCCAGGACTCCCAAGGGAAATAGGTCTGGGTTTTCCCGGCGACGAATCCCCAGTTGATGGCTCCCACGTTGTGACGCTTGGCGATCGGCAGGATGTTCTCGATGGTGCTGCCCCAGGGCCGGGCCATGTACTCGGTGCACAGGGTTGGGCGTCCTTGGGGGGCGAGCTCGGCGATGCGTGCTTCGAAGCCTCCCGGCTCGGCGTAGGAGTGGAACGTGATCACGTCGGAGTTGTCGAGCTGGATGCCGGCGATTGTGCTGCGCCGCCCCGGATCTGCCCATTGGCCGTGCCACACCCCGCTGGTCAGCGGCTGTTGCGGATCGACCGAGCGGGCCCAACCGAGCACCTGCGGGAGCAGATCCGCGACGCGCTCGAGCTTGTCGCTTCGCTCCACCGAGCGGTACACGCGCGCGGGATTGTCCGGTTCGTTCCACAGGTCCCAGCCCAGCACGCGGTCGTCGTTGCGAAACTGGCGGAGCACCCCGGTGACATAGTCGCGCAACGTGGGAAGGTAGTTGCGATCGTTGAGGTGTTCGGCGCCCGGGCTTTGCACCCATCCGGAGTTGTGGACACCCGGGGTCGGAGCCGGCTGCGGACCCCGCTTCGGGTGTGGGTTCCAGCAGGAATCGAACAGGACGAAGAGCGGCTTGATGCCGTGGCTCGCCGCGATTGCGACGAACTGCGCGAGACGGTCCTGGAATCCGCGCGAGTCCTGGGCCCAGAGCTGGTCGTGCAAGAACACCCGTACCGTGTTGAACCCCGCCGACTTGGCCCAGCCCAGCTCGGTGTTGATGCGCCAGGGGTTGTAGGTGCCGGACTGGAACATCTCAAGCTGGTTGATGGCATAGGACGGGATGTAGTTTGCCCCCACGAGCCAGCCCTGGGCCCGGTACCAGTTATTGGCACGGTCGGGTGACCAGCGGCCCGGTGTGGCCGAGGCACGCGGTGTGTGGGCCAATGCGGCGCCTCCTGCTAGCAGCAGCGGTAGTTTCAAAACTGTCCGTCGGTGCACGAAGCCGCATGTGCCACTCCGCTCGTATTGTCTGCGAGTAATCGTAGCCACCCTGTTACGCAACGGTTTTCAACGGTCGGTATTTTCAGCGGCCGGTATGTTCAGCGACCGGTAACAGTGTTGACGTTTCATGTCGGGCGAAACGTGGAAACATGCCTCAGATGGCGGTGACTCGCCGACGGGAATCGCTTGCCCTCGGCGAGGAACGTCAAATTACCAGCGGCTCAACGCCCTTGGAGAACGGCCTCAGAGACCGGCGCACGCACTAGAAGCTGTGCTCGTCGGCGGGAAACACGCCTTCGGCCACCTCTTGCGCGTACTGTGTTGCGGCACGCCGTAACTCGCCGCCGATGTCGGCGAACCGCTTGACGAACCGCGCCGTCTTGCCGGCGCTCAACCCGGCCATGTCCTGCCAGACCAGCACCTGGGCGTCGCAGTTGGGCCCGGCCCCGATGCCGATCGTCGGGATGGTCAGCTTGCCGGTGATCTGGGTGGCCAACTCGGCCGGCACCATCTCCATCACCACCGAGAACGCTCCGGCCTCGGCGACGGCGATGGCGTCGGCGATGGTCTGTTCGGCGGCGTCGCCGCGGCCCTGCACCCGGAAGCCGCCGAGGCTGTTCACGCTCTGCGGGGTGAACCCGATGTGCCCCATCACCGGGATGCCCGCGGCGCTCAGGCAGGCGATCTGCTCGGCGACCCGCTCGCCGCCCTCGAGCTTGACCGCGTGCGCGCCGCCCTCCTTCATGAACCGGGTGGCGGCCGCCAGTGCGGCGGCGGGTCCCGCCTCGTAGCTGCCGAACGGCAGGTCGGCGACCACCAGGGCGTGCTGTGCCCCGCGCGCGACCCCGCGCACCAGTGGGATCAGCTCGTCGATCGACACGGGCACCGTGGTTTCGTAGCCGTAGACGACGTTGGCGGCCGAATCGCCGACCAGCAAAACGGGAATCCCGGCCTCGTCGAAGATGCGCGCGGTCGAGTAGTCATAGACCGTCAGCATGGCCCACTTACGGCCGTCGGCTTTTCTCTTCTGCAGGTGGTGGGTTCGAATCTTGGTGAGCGGCCCGCAGCGCCCGGGGGCGCTCGCACCGTAAACGTTGTGCTCAGACATCGCTGTCCCCAGTGTGGTGGTCGGGTCGATCCTCGTGGCCCTGCCGGGTCCCCGGGTCCGTCTGACATGGACATTCTGCCACCACTTCTGCGCAGTGGCACCGCCCGTGGCTTGTGAGAAACACCATCGCGCTATGCCGAACCGGAGCCCCAGGTCGTCGAGAATGTGGTCAAGAAGGTCGTCGAGACAGTCGACGTCAACGACGTGGTGACGGCGTTGGTCTCGGCGCGCTTGCCCGCCTCCTCAACGCCAGGTCAGCGACCCGGTGGCACGGCTCAAGCCGACACCGAAGCCAACTCGGTTGCCCAATAGCACCGGTCGGCCAGCGGCGCCACCTTATTGTGGGGTGGGTCGCAGTTGCGGGTTCGACGGTCCGCCGCCGATCGGTCGGCGCCGCTGACCAGGAACTTGTCTCGTCTCTGGCAGCATGGATTGGCATGAGCCTGTCTCGCCGCGACACGATCGCGCGCACATTGCTGGTCTGCTCGGCGATTGCCGCCGTGGCGCTGCTACTGGCCGGCTGCCTCCGCGTGGTCAACGGCCACGCTGTCACGGCGGGCCCCAAGCTGGGTCAGGCGGTGGAGTGGACACCGTGCCGGACGGTGAGCGGGCAGCTCAAGCTCCCCGCCGGCGCGCTGTGCGGCAGGCTTGCCGTCCCGGTCAACTACGACCATCTCGGCGGTGATGTGGCAACGCTGGCGATGATTCGCTTCCCGGCAACGGGGGACAAGATCGGCTCGCTGGTGATCAACCCCGGCGGTCCCGGCGAATCGGGGATCGACGCCGCGCTGGGTGTCGTCCAGACGTTGCCCAAACGGATCCGCGAGCGGTTTGACCTGGTCGGCTTCGACCCCCGCGGGGTGGGGTCGTCGCGCCCGGCCATCTGGTGCAACTCCGACGCCGACAACGACCGCCTGCGCATCGAGCCGAACGTCGACTACACCCCCGCCGGTGTGGCGCACATCGAGGATGAGACCAAGCAGTTCGTGGGCCGCTGTGTGGACAAGATGGGCAAGAACTTCCTGGCCAACGTCGGGACCGTCAACGTCGCCAGAGACCTCGACGCCATCCGCGCGGCGCTGGCTGATGCCAAGCTGACCTACCTCGGCTACTCCTACGGCACCCGCATCGGCTCGGCCTACGCGGAGGCATACCCGGAGAACGTGCGGGCGATGATCCTCGATGGGGCCGTCGACCCCAACGCCGACCCCATCGAAGCCGACCTGCGTCAGGCCAAGGGATTCCAGGACGCGTTCAATGACTACGCCGCCGACTGCGCCGCGAAGCGGCCGCATTGCCCGCTGGGCACCGACCCCGCCAAGGCCGTCGAGGTCTATCACAGCCTGGTCGACAAGCTGGTCGACCCCAAGGATCCGATGATCGCCCGACCGGCCCGCACTCACGACCCGCGCGGGTTGAGCTACAGCGACGCGATCATCGGCACCATCATGGCGCTGTACACACCCAGCTTGTGGCACCGCCTGACCGAGGGCCTGACCGAGCTGCAACATGACCGCGGCGACACGCTGCTGGTCTTGGCCGACATGTACATGCGCCGCGACGCGCGCGGCCACTACACGAACGCCACCGACGCGCGGGTGGCGATCGACTGCGTGGACCAGCCGCCGGTCAAGGACCCGGCCAAGGTCATCGAGGAGGACCGCCGTTCCCGTGAGATCGCCCCGTTCATGAGCTACGGGAAGTTCACCGGTGACGCGCCCCTGGGCACGTGCGCGTTCTGGCCGGTGCCACCCACGAGCCGGCCGCACCCGATTTCGGTGCCCGACCTGGCGCCCACCGTGGTGGTGTCGACCACCCACGACCCGGCCACGCCATATAAGGCCGGGGTGGACCTCGCCAACGAGCTGCGCAGTTCGCTGCTGACCTTCGACGGCACCCAACACACGGTCGTTTTTCAGGGCGACAGTTGCATCGACGACTATGTGACGTCGTATCTGGTCGGCGGGGCGACCCCGCCGCGCGGCGCCAAGTGCTGACGCCTTCGCCGAGCGTGCACCCGCGGCGCCGTCGCGGCCGGGTTCTGCCTCCCGGGGCATGTTCGCCGGCAACCGGCGACGAGACCAAGGCGTAACCGTTTCGCGCCGTCACGGGTACCGGCGGCTGCAACGATGACAGCCATGCCGCGCCTGAGAGCACTGAGTTCGGCGCTGCTTTCGTTCGGGTTGTTGCTCACGGCACAGTCAGCCGTGCCGCCGGTCGCCGGCGCGACTCCGGAACCCGGTGCCGGCCAGACCGCGAACCCGCCGCCGCCGCGTGCGGCGGCACAGAGCTGGGGCTGTTGCCGCGACATCCTGGCCGGCCCCGGTGAGTTGCCCGCCGACGCGCAGTGCACCACCGTGGCCGTCCCGGTGGACTATGCCAACCCCGGTGCCGCGCACGCCAACCTGGCGGTGATCCGGGTGC
>JAQTVU010000117.1 GCA_028706695.1 Mycobacterium sp. | reverse complement strand
CCATGTGGCCAGCGCCGGCGCGCGGGGCATGTTTCAGCGGTTCGCCGACGCGACGGTGTGGCCGAGGCTGTTCGGCAACTGCCACACCCACCGCGACACCGAGCGCTCGATCGTCGAGGCCGGGTTCGAAGTGGACGCCTCGCGGCGCGAGTGGACGCTGCCGGCGTGGGCGCCGTTGCCGGTGTCGGAGTTGGCGCTGGGCCGGGCGCACCGGCCCTAACCGCCCCCCGAAACCACACTCAGCGGCACCTGCGCGCAGGCTCGGCGGTCACTTCAACAGGGCGGGCAGCCGTTGCAGCAGCCCGGGCAGTGCCTGGCTTGCGGTTTGGCGAATGCTGATCGTTGCGCCCCGCGACAGCGGGGTCACCTCCGGATTGACCTCGATGACGGGCGTGCCGCGCGACAGCGCCAATTCGGGCAGCCCGGCCGCCGGGTAGACGATGGCCGAGGTCCCCACCACCACCATCGCATCGGCGGCCTGGGTCGCCTCGATGGCGCGCTGCCACGGTTCGTCGGGTAACTGCTCACCGAACCACACGATGTCGGGTCGGATCAGTTCGCCGCAGCCGCAGACCGGGGGCTGGACTTCCAGCGCGGGCTCGGGCATTTCGGGCAGCGTGCCAGTGTAGGGCAACCCGCAACCGGCGCAACGGAATTCGAATAGGCTCCCGTGCAGGTGGTGCACCGGTGCGCTGCCGGCGCGTTCGTGCAGGTCATCGACATTCTGCGTGACGACGCTGACCTCGGCATGGTCCTGCCAGCCGGCGATGGCGCGGTGGCCGGTGTTGGGTTCGACCTTGGCCACCAAATAATGGCGCCACAGATACCAGCCCCAGACCCGCTCGGGGTTGTCGCGCCACCCCTGGGTGCTGGACAGCTGGTACGGGTCAAAGCGGGCCCACAGCCCGTTCTTGTCGTCGCGGAAGGTCGGCACACCGCTCTCCGCGGAGAGCCCCGCGCCGCTGAGCACCGTTATGCGCATTCACCCAACATAGTCGGGCTTGCGGGATACTGGCTGCGTGGAGCTGGGTGAATGGTTCCGGGTCGACGTCAAGGGGCGTAAACCCCTGTTCGACCAGCTCAGGACACAGGTAATCGACGGTGTGCGGGAGGGCGCGTTGCCGCCCGGGACCCGCCTGCCCACCGTACGGGAGCTGGCCGGCCAACTCGGCGTGGCCGTCAACACCGTGGCCCGCGCCTACCGCGAGCTGGAAAGCGCCGCAATCGTCGAAACCCGCGGCCGCTTCGGCACATTCATCGCCCGCTATGACCCGACGGATGCGGCGATGGCCGCCGCCGCCCGAGAGTACATCCAGGTCGCCCGGGGGCTGGGACTGGGCAAGGCCGAGGCGCTGCGCTACATCGCGGCGGTGCCCGACGAACAGGGCGGCCGCTAAGAGTTCTGCGCCGGTTATCGGGAGCGGTAGGGCAGAAGGGCGTTGGTGGGCGTAGCTATCCGGCGCTATCCGGCGCTATCCGGCCCGGCCGGTCACCTTGGCCAGCGTGCGCAGGTTGCGCGTCGTGGTCGACGACTTGTAGCGCGTCGTGCCCATCGTCTTGCCGATCGCGCTGTCCAGGGTTTTGCCCTTGGGCACCTGCCAATAAAGGACGCCGTCACCGCGGCTGATCTTCTCCTCTGCGCCGGCTCTGTCGCCCAGCGCCGCTAGTTCGTCGAGCACTGCGGCGTCGGCAACGAACGTGACGTAGGACTGGCAGCCGTCGACCTCACGCCCGAACGGGTAGCCGTCGACGACGGCGCGCACCGTGTCGATGTCGTAGACCAGCACCCAGGCGTCATAGCCGAACCTGTCCCGCAGTGCGGCCTCGGCTTTCTCGCGCACCGCGGCCACATCTTGGGGTCCGTCGAGCAGCACGTTGCCGCTCGCGAGGATGGTTCGCACGTCGGCGAATCCGGTCTCGGTCAACGCGGCGGCCACGTCGGCCATCTTCAGGTTGATCCCACCGACGTTGACGCCGCGCAGGAAAGCCGCGTACCGGATCATGCAGTCAATCCCATCAGACCCGGGCCCGTGCCGGAATCGCCGACCGTGACCGGCGCGTACGCTTTGCGCATGGGACGTCAAGTTTTCGACGACAAGTTGCTGGCCCTCATCAGCGGAAACTCCATCGGCGTGCTGGCGACCATCAAGCGTGACGGGCGGCCCCAGTTGTCCAACGTGCGGTATCACTTCGACGCGCGCGAGTTGGCGTTGCGGGTCTCGGTCACCGAGCCGCGCGCCAAAACCCGCAATCTGCGCCGTGATCCGCGGGCGTCGCTCCTGGTCGACGCCGACGACGGCTGGTCGTACGCCGTTGCCGAGGGGGTGGCGCAGTTGACGCCGCCGGCGGCCACGCCCGACGACGACACCGTCGAGGCACTGATCGCCCTGTACCGCAGCATCGTCGGGGAACATCCCGACTGGGATGAATATCGGCAGGCGATGGTCGCCGACCGGCGGGTGTTGCTGACGCTGCCGATCGCGCACGTGTACGGCCTGCCGCCGGGGGTGCGGTAGCCGTGTCGCCTGCCGGAACGGTCGATACGCTCTAAGCTGCTTGGATGACTGAATCGAACTCTCCGCGAGATGCCGAGTCCACGGGGTCGGAGGGATCAGAGGACGAAACGAAGCGCAAGTTCCGGGAGGCGCTGGACCGCAAGATGGCGAAGTCGGCGGGCGGGTCGGATCACAAAGACGCCAGCAACAAGCAGCCGCGGGTACACGGCCCGGCGGAGAGCCGTCGGGAGTTCCGCCGCAAGAGCGGCTAATACGCTGCAACTCAGCGCATTTCGGCGTCGCGCCGGGGCGACGTCACGGTTGGCGGCGCGGTGCGCGGCCAGCGGATCTAACCTGACTTGGCCATCTTGGCCACATCTAGGCCCACCTAGGCCAGTTGTCGTGGCGTTGCAATACATCCCTTCCATGACCCGCTCGCAACGTAGAGCTAGACGACCTTCCGCCCGGCAAAGGCCTGGGGAAAGGCCTGGGGAACGACTCAAGGCAGCCGCTACGTTGCTGGGAAGCCCGTCCCTCACCAGCGCCGTGCGGATTCTCTGTTCTGCGAAATAGCTCTGGGGCCAGGTATTCCATGTTTGACAGCGAAGCGTCGCCACCCAGCCGCGGCGTAGTCCGCCTCGGTCGTCTCTGGGTGCGCGGCAACCTTCGCCAACCAGTCGCGCCGTCCCTCGTCTTCGCTCTCGGTCACAGGTGTTTTTCCTACACGACAACGCCACACTCGCGTCTGTGTCCATTACCTTCGGGTGGCGTCCACAGCGGTGCGCCATACGCCCATATCCGCGGTGTCCCCCATCTGGTGGTTGTCCTACAGTCGACGTGTGAAGCTCTGCCTGGCACAGGACCCCGAGGCCGATGAACTCCTTTCCAACAACCCGTTTGCACTGTTGGTCGGGATGGTTCTGGATCAGCAGATTCCCCTCGAAACTGCGTTTCGTGGCCCCAAGAAAATTGCCGATCGTCTGGATCTGCAACGTGTTGCGCTCGACCAGCAGGCGCCGATGGAGACCGCCTTCGCCGGGCCGAAGAAGATCGCCGACCGGGTGGGCGGTTTCGACGCCGTCCAGATCGCCGATCACGACCCGGACAAGTTCGCCGCGTTGTGTTCGGAAAAGCCTGCGATACACCGCTTTCCGGGATCGATGGCCAAGCGGATCCAGGCCCTCGCGCGCATCGTCGTGGACCGCTACGACGGCGACGCCGCCGGCTTGTGGCTGGCCGGTCAACCCGACGGACCGGAACTGCTGCGGCGGCTCGAAGGCCTGCCTGGGTTCGGCGCACAGAAGGCGCAGATCTTTTTGGCGCTGCTCGGCAAGCAGTATGGTGTGACGCCGGCGGGCTGGCGGGCCGCGGCCGGGGAGTTCGGCCAACCCGGCAGCCACATCTCCGTCGCCGACATCGTCGACGCCCACTCGCTCGGGCGGGTGCGATCCCACAAGAAGCAGATGAAGGCGGCCGCCAAAGCGGCGAGGTAGCGGGTGAAACAGAAGAGGTAGCGGGCGAACAGAAAGCGAAGGGCGGCATCGTGAAGACACATCTAACGTGTCCGTGCGGTGAAGCCATCGTCGGCAAGGACGAGGACGAACTGGTCGAGTGACCCAGGCCCACCTGGCCGCCGTTCATCCGGGCCTCGAGCACGACCGCGACGCGATCTTGTTCATGGCGTATTAGACGAGTGCCCGGCGCGCCCCGGGTACGGGGACACGCCGGGCGGACACCTCCACTTCGGTGCTACGGCACGACGGTGGAGCCGATCGTGGGCATGAATTGGCACTGCTTTTCCTTGGTGGTGACCTGCCCGAAGATCGTCGACATGACGCTGCCCGACCCGGTGTCGGCGATCGCGGTCAAGGTGGTCGGCCCGTCGGGGTTGAGGTCTGGGCGCGGTTTGAGCGTGACGCTCCCGGACTTGCCGGTGGTCAGGTTCACCCAGGTGACGTTCAACGGCAGCTTCTGCACCTCGGCGGGTCCGGGGGTGCCCACCGCGGTGAACACGTAGGCGGTCTGGCCGGGCTGCGGGCCGGGAAGCGGGATCTTGGCCGGCCCCGCCACCGACAGCGCGGTTGCGATCGAGTTACCGCCGTCCGCAAGGCAATTGGTGCCGATCGAGGGATACAAGAAGTCCTGCGTGGGCGGGGCGTCCGGGCCCAGGTCCGAATTCGCCGCCGGGGCGGGGCCGCCCGGCGCGGGAGCCGGTGCCGGGGCGGGCGCGGCCTCGGGGGCGGACGGCGCCTGCGGGGCGGGACCCGCCGCATGCGCCGGATCGATTCCCGTCGGCAGGTGCGCCTGCAGGCCGGGCTGTATGCCCTCCGCCGGCACGTGCGCCACCGGAGCGCCGCCCGGGCCGGTGACGCCATTCGGCGCCGGTGCACCCGGCTCGCGCACGAACTGATTGACCGACGCGGCCAGGTTCTTGGATTCGCCGGGCGCGGTCGGATTGTGGGTGAAAGCCTGCGCGGCGGCCATGAGCAGCTGGGTGGCCTGCTCGGGATTGCCGGCCGCCTGCTGGATTATCGGGCTCAGCTCCGACAACGCCGGCAGGCCCGGTAGCTGTTGGGCGGCATTCGGCTGCGGTTGTGGAACCGCTGGATCGGCCGCCGCGCCCGGGCACAGCCCGAACGCGGCAGCCGATGCCGCGACGACAGCAGCCAAACCTTTGGACAGGTTCCGATTGATTGCCACGATGTCCTCCGGTTTCGGTGGTGGGCTAGCTGTCTACGGGATTTCTCAAGGCAACGCGGCAGGCAGCGGCGCCGCCGGGGCAACCGGGCCGGCCGCCGGGGCCGCGGGGGCAACCGGGCCGGCCGCCGGGGCCGCGGGGGCAAGCGCCGGCAGATCGTTGGGCAGCGTGACCTGCGGTGGCACATTAACCGGCAGTCCCGGCAGTGCGGGCATGTCGATCTTGGCCTGCGGTGTCTGCGGAGTGGCCGGCGCCGCGGGCGGCGGCGGCGTCAGGCCGGGGATCGACAGCGGCAGGCCCGGAGCCGCCGGGGCGGCCGGCGCCGCGGGCGGCGGCGGGGTCAGCCCCGGGATCGAAGCCGGAAGTCCCGGAAGCGCCGGAGCCGCCTGGGCCGGGGCGCCGGCCGCCGGTGCCGTGAGCCCGGGAAGGCCCGGGATGGCCGCCGGGGGCGACGCGGGTGCCGACGCCGCGGCCGGCGTCACGCCCGGAAAGCTGATGCCGGGCGCCGACGGCGGAGCGGCGGGCGGAGTGGCGCCAAGCGCGGTCGCGAGGTTTTGCAGGATTTGCGGCGCGTTGGCCGCCGAACTGATCAGCTGCTGCGGGATGTTTGGCATGGGCGGCGCCCCCGGTGCGGGGTCGGCGTGTGCGATCCCGCCGGCCAGCAGCGCTGCGGACGAACCGGCCACGACGGCGGTTGCGCGCAGATAGGTCCAAATGGTTGGCATGATTCTCCCTGGTTGTCGACGACAGGTCCCGAGCCAAAGCTACGTTGATACTGGTGTGGCTCAAGTGACACTTGTGGCATTTATTTGAATCGTTACTGAGACGAGCGGCGACGGTGACCGCGCGCCCACCGCGCTACCACTCCCGATCAGCTCGCCGCAGCTGCCGCGATGGCTAATAAAGTCGGGCGGATAGACACCACCTCGGCCGCCCCGGCGGCAACCATCGGCAGGCGGTTGGACGCGGTCGCGCCCGTGCTGCTGGCCGTGAGCGTCGCCGTGCGCCTTGCCTGGACATACCTGGCGCCCAACGGCGCGAACTTCGTCGACCTGCACGTCTACCTCGGCGGCGCGGCCGCCGTCGACCACCCCGGCACCCTGTACAGCTACGTCTACGCCGATCAGACACCGGACTTCCCGCTGCCATTCACCTACCCGCCGTTCGCGGCGGTCGTCTTCTACCCGCTGCGCCTGCTGCCCTTCGGGACGGTCGCCTTCCTGTGGCAGCTCGCGACGATGGGCGCGCTCTACGGCGCGATACGGATCAGCCAGCGCTTGATGGGCGTCTCCACCGGCCCCCGGGCTGCCCGTCTGGCGATGGTGTGGACTGCGGTCACCATCTGGATCGAGCCGTTGCGCAGCACCTTCGACTACGGGCAGATCAACGTGCTGCTGATGCTGCTGGTGCTCTGGGCGGCGGGCACCACGCGGTGGTGGCTGTCGGGGTTGCTGGTCGGCGCGGCGGCCGGGGTGAAATTGACGCCGGCGATCGCCGGGGTGTATCTGGTCGGGGTCCGGCGCTGGGCCGTGGCGATGTTCTCGGCGGTGGTCTTCCTGGCCACTGTCGGCGCGTCGGCCCTGGTTGTCGGCGATCAGGCCCGCTACTACTTCACCGATCTGCTGGGCGACGCGCACCGGGTCGGGCCCATCGCCACCTCGTTCAACCAGTCCTGGCGCGGCGGCATCTCCCGCATCCTCGGGCACGACGCCGGCTTCGGCCCACCGGTGCTGGCCGCCATCGTCAGCACGGCGGTGCTGGCCGTGCTGGCCTGGCGCGCGCTGGACGGAGCCGATCGGCTGGGCAAGCTGTTGGTGGTCGAGTTGTTCGGGCTGCTGCTCTCGCCGATTTCGTGGACGCACCACTGGGTGTGGCTGGTGCCGCTGATGGTGTGGCTATTTCACGGGTCAGCGCGCCGGCGCCCGGGCGCCCGGATCATGGGCTGGGGGTGGCTGGCGCTCACCGCCGTCGGCGTGCCATGGTTGCTCAGCT
>JAQTVU010000116.1 GCA_028706695.1 Mycobacterium sp. | reverse complement strand
ATACGCCGCAGAAGCTGGTGAGGCTGCTTCTAGACGATCAGATGCTCGATGCGATCAACAACGGCGATCACGTGTCATTCATCAGTCGTCGGACGGAAATGCTTACCCGCTACCTGCGTTTGTTTTTAGACGACAGGACTGGCGCCGGGTTTGAGATCACCCCTCCGTTGTCGGAATTCGATTTTGATGATGATGTCTCAGATGGACTCATAGATGACGTGGCTATGGTTGATGGTGATTCCGGTTGATCGAGGCGGTCCATGCTGTTCTGCTCAAGGGCAATCGAATTGGTTCGATCCTCCAGCGCGGGGACGTAGCTCGGTTTGTCTTTGAACCCGGCTATTGGGACGATCCGAATCGGCACGTGCTAGGACTGTGGTTCGAAGACGACCCACGTCGTTCCCCGAAAGCTGCATTACGGCTTCCACCGTGGTTCTCGAATTTGCTCCCGGAAGGGACGCTGCGCGAGTGGATTGCACGTGACCAGGGTGTGTCAGCTGAGCGTGAGCTTCAACTGCTATTGAGAATCGGCCGAGACCTCCCGGGGGCTGTAGAAGTCGTTGCCTCCGATACCGTGTTCGATCCGGACCTGCTCAAGGAGCCGCACCGGTCAGCAACCCCAGAGGTAGGTCGAAATGCTCGATGGAAGTTCTCCCTGGCGGGAGTTGGTCTCAAATTCTCGCTTCTGAAGCAGAATGAACGTCTGACCATCCCGGCCTCTGATGAGCTCGGTGACTGGATAGTGAAGCTGCCGGACGCTCGCTACCCGGATGTCCCCACTAATGAGTTCGCCACGATGACCTTGGCACGCGCTGTCGGCATCGACGTTCCCGAGGTTGCGCTCGTTCACCGTGACGAATTACCGGTGTTGCCAGCACGCGCTTGGCCGAGTTCCGAGAAGTTAGCGTTCGCGATAGCTCGCTTTGATCGAATTCATGACGGGCAGCGCATTCACATCGAAGACCTGGCTCAGGTACGGGGTTTTTACGACAACGCGAAGTACACGGGGAGTTTCGAGACGGTCGGGGCGCTGATTTACAGAAGCCGCGACCTTGATAGTTTGCAAGAGTTCGTTCGGCGTCTGACATTTAACGTGCTGATCGGCAACGGTGACGCACATCTGAAGAACTGGTCTTTGATATACCCCGATGGGCGGGTTCCCACCCTAAGCCCTGCCTACGATCTGGTATCGACCGCCCCTTATGCGAGCCCAGACGAACCAGATGATTTCGGATTAAGCTTCGGCGGCACGAAGGTGATGGACCGGATCAGTCGCACTACATTCCGGCAATTTCAAGACAAGCTAAGTCTCTGCGGCACCGATGTTCTCGACGTCGTCGATGAAACGGTGGCGAGATTCCAGACGGCATGGCCTGACGCACGACGGAGCTTTCCCACGTTTGTCAACCACTGGATCGAAGGCCGGCGTTCGGCAGTGACTGCGCGGCTGGTGTCCTCATGAGCATTGATCCATGCGGGCCTATTCGAAGGCTGGGACCACCTTGGGACCATACGTTATGCGCGATGCCGAACGACCTGTACGTCCGTGAACGTCACACACCACACCCCGACCACGGAAACCTCCGGTGACATGGGAAAACGCGCTGTCCCCTTCCTGAGGGTCAAGTGGTCGAAGATCGGGCCGCAACGGGTCTCGCCATCAATGCACACGCGCGATGCTGCGCGCCGGGGTCCGCTGGGTCGTCTGAAGATGTCGGCGGCGGGCGGCGGTCAAGTGGCCGCAGCTGCAAATTTTGTCAGCCCGACCACGGAATAGGTTTCTGACCTTGTCTTTTACATTTTGCGGTCATTCGCACGCACGTTAGATGTCACCGCACGCATGTGCGAATGAATCGATCCTCGCCGTGGGCCGGGCCCAATGACTACTTTGTGCATGATTTCCGGTGTCCGTACGATTCGTAACGCTTGTCGTTAATAACGTATTCCGTTATCATCGGCGGGGTGATCCGCTCCTTCCGGGACAAGGACACCGAGGCGATCTTGCAGCGCCGCACGTCAAGAAGCTCAGCCGGGAGTTCAGCAGACTCACCTACAACAAGCTCGTTCTCATCGATGCCGCTGAGAGCATCAACGATCTACGGGTGCCACCGGGCAACCGGCTGGAGAAGCTGAGCGGCACCCGCGCCGGCCAATACAGCGTCCGCGAAAACGACCAGTGGCCACTGTGCTTCACCTGGAGCACTGCCGGCGCCGGCGACGTGGAGCTGGTCGACTATCACAGATAAGGAGAGATTGATGGCAGATTTCGCACCCACCCACCCCGGCGAGATTCTCTTGACCGAATTTCTCGAGCCGATGGGGATCTCTCAGTATCGCGTTGCAAAGGCGATTGATGTGCCGCCGCGGCGTATCAATGAGATTGTCCACGGCAAGCGGGGCATTAGCGCCGACACCGCGCTTCGGCTATCGCGAGCGCTTGGACTGACGGATATGTTCTTCATTAACATGCAGGCCCATTACGACGCCGAGATCGCACGTGAGCAGCTGGCGAACACGCTCGCAAGTATCGACCGCATCGCGTAACACCAAATACCGTGCAGCGATAGGAGGGTCACACCCATGGACCCGACGACGCTTGGCGACGACGACGCGTTCCGTTGGCTGTCCGGTAGTGCGTCGGGCTGGGGACCGGGTGGCGTTAATTTAACTCATCGTGTGGGCCGGGGCCGCCGGGCAGTTTGCCGAAGGCGCCACTCATCGTGAGCGCGTACGCGTAAGCGAGGCGCTCGTTGTGCGTTGGGCGCACCCACGGCCGTAGTCGATCGCGGTAGGGACCGCCGTTGCCGGCGGCCCCCCGCACAGATCCCAGCGTGCGGAACTACCGCACTGGGCTCCTGCCTCGGGTTCTGGCATCGAAGCGTACGACAGGAAAGGGATGTTTCGGGCGGGCCGGTGGTAGCCATCGTTTGGTGAGGCGGTCCATCCGCACCCAGTTGAGCCGGGTGCGTTGGCTGCGGCGCCGTAACGCCTTGAACCAGTGCCGCCCGACCTGGGTACGAAACGTTGCAACCGCGTCGGTGTTGCCGGGCACGGCGTAGTAGGCGAGGTGACCTTGCACCACGCTGCGTAGCCACTGCCCTTGCGCGGGGATGGGTTGATGCCGGCGACGCTTGAGTTCGTTGTTGACCTCACGCAACTTCGCCCGCATCCGTTTCGTGATCGTGATCCGCCTGACCCAGAACCGTCCGGCCTTGGTCGTCGCGCACAAGTGCGTGAAGCCAAGGAAATCGAACGTCTCCGGCTTTCCGACACCCCGGACCCGCCGATGCCGAGCAGCGTGCCGCCCGAACTCGATGAGCCGCGTCTTGTCGGGATGCAGCTCCAACCCGAACTTCGCGAACCTCTCACGAAGATCGGCAAGAAACCGCTGCGCATCCTCCCGATACTCAAACCCGGCGGCGAAGTCGTCCGCGAAACGCACAACGATCACATCGCCGCGCGCGAAGCGTTTCCTCCACCACTGGACCCACAGGTCGAAGACGTAATGCAGGTACACGTTCGCGAGCAACGGCGATGCCGATGCCCCCTGCGGTGCACCTGGCGTCTGCGACCATTCCCCGTTCTCGATGACCCCTGCGCCCAACCACTTGGTGATCAGGCGCAGGACCCGCTGGTCGGCGATCCGGTGCTCAAGAAACTTCCCCAACCAGTGATGATCCAGATTGGAGAAGAATTCGCGGATATCCGCATCGAGCACCCAGTTCACCCTCTTCCGCTCGATCCCGACCGTCAGCGCATCCAACGCATGATGCGGACCGCGTCCCGGACGGAACCCATAGGAAAAACCCAGGAAATCCACCTCGTAGATAGCGTTGAGCACCTCGACCACCGCCCGCTGGACGATCTTGTCCTCCAGCGAAGCGATCCCGAGCGGCCGAAACCGCCCGTCAGCCTTCGGTATATACGCCCGCCGCGATGGTTTCGCCTGGTATGCGCCACTGTGGACCCGGGCGTGTAGGTCGTGGAGGTTCTCCTCCAAGTCCTGCCCGTATATGTCCCATGTCACCCCGTCCACCCCCGCCGCGGCCTTCGGGCGAATCGCCCAATACGCCGCCCGCAGGCGAAACACGCTGACATGGTGCAGCAGCGCCGTGAACCTCGCTCCCTTATCCCTACGTGCGACTTCGCGCACACGGTCCAGCCCGCTTGGCACGCCTGATCCTGATCCGGCTCTGTGTCCGGGACGTGTCGAGCCGTCCGTGTTCCCCTCGGCCAGCCCCCTTTCCTCCACCACCTCCGCCACCGCGCACACGGTTTTGTTCGATGGCTTCGCAGGTACTACGGGGCTGTCAGACTTCCCACGCTCGTTCATCTCAGGATTACCGCCTCAGCGTTGCCTGAACGGTCCGCCCGAACATCACCCCGGACGGACGAACGTGGGATCTCCCGGTTCTCGCGCATGGAGATTCCGCACATGCCATGGTTCTCCGACCGCGCGGGGTCCTCCGGCAGCTCGCGCATAACGCTGCCGGCGATGTTGCCTTCCGCGTCAGTTAACCGCGTCGGCACCCCGAACTCCTTGATTTCGCGGCTCAATAGCCCGGCCTGCACGTGCCCCTGTCAACGCTTCGCCGACGCCCTTGCGGACGCCGACGCATGACTCGGGGTCATCGTGGGTCGCTACTCCTTCGATGTAGAGCTCTCTCATCTCCTTCTCCATGCCGGTTTATCCCGGCGCTCTAACTGGTCAGGTCCACGCGGTGGCGGTGTGATTGATGTGATTGTTGATTCAGTTGTGGTCTAGGCGTGTCGTGTCGATCTTCGCCGCAGCCTGCGAGTCATGGTGAGGTGCCTGATGATCGGCGTCCATCCGACCACGAGCTTGCTGAGCTCGCTGAGCTTGCTGAGCTCGCTGCGGAGAACGCCGCGCTGCGGGCGGTGATCGGCGAGTTGCGGGTCGAGGTTGCGGAGCTGAAACGTCAACCGGGACAGAACTCGCAGAACTCGTCGAAACCGCCGTCGGCGGACTCGCCGTTCACTAGACCGGCGCCGAGGTCGTTGCGCCGCCGCAGTGGCCGCAAGCCGGGCGGCCAGCCCAGGCATGCGGGATCGACGCTGACGCTGGTCGCCGACCCGAACGAGACGCTGCGGCACGAACCTGACCCCTGCGCAGGGTACCCGGGCGCGGACCTGGCCAGCGCCCCGGAGGTGGATGCGAAGCGCCGCCAGATGTTCGACCTGCCGGCGGTGGCGCGGGCCTCCTACGTCGACCCGCGGGTGGTCACCGGCTACGAGCGGGGGCTGACCGTCGGCGCGGCGGCACGCCTCGCCGGTGAGCCCGAGGCCACCCGGCAGAGGCTGGACAAGGCCACTCGCACGCTCATCCACCGGGTGGCCAGGGGCATCGGATCATCCCGGCAATCCGTGCCGGCCAAAACCGCCTGACCCCGGGCGTCCCGTCAGGACGGTAGGCCCACCGCCCATGCGGCCGGAGCCACGGTTTGGGGTTCTTGTTGCTGGGCCGGGCCGGAAGGAGCCCCGCGGCGTGCCCGAACGACGTCCTCGACGATCTGCAGAGCCTCGGGAACCGAGTCGACGACGGGCAGGCCGTGGCCGGTGACCACGCGCGTGAGCCGATGCAGGGCCGCGCCGCCCACCACGCTGCAGTGCAGCCGGGCCCGCTGGTGTTCGTTGTTCAAGGTGAGCAGCGCCCGTAGCCCCGCCAGCCCCAAAAATTCCAGCCGGCTGGTGTCGATGATCAACGGCGCCATCAACTTTGAGAAGCGGCGGATCGCTTCGGCGACGACGTCGGCGTTGGACGCGTCGATCTGGCCGTCAAGACGCAGCACCGTCGCCAGCCTGAGCGCACGAACCTGTACTCGCGCTGGGCCGCAATCGATCATGTAGCGGCTGCGCGGCTGTCCGCGTCGATTTCCGGTGTGCATTTGCGGTTTGGCCGTCATGGTGAGTGTGCCCCCTGCAGAATGATTGTGACTCGGGCAGCGGCAACGGAGCCCAAGTACGGGAAGCTGTGAACTCAACTGACAGCAGCCTACCGGCATCGGCCGCGGCGCCCGCGGCCGATGCGGGCCTCCGACATGCGGTACGCCGTACGACGAAAACTGCGACGTGCTGGGCGGTTTCATCGGCACGTGATCCATAGCGTCCATAGCGGCAGCACCCGCGGGCGTTCGTTTATCGACCCGCCGCGCGCCGGGTTCTCTTCGTCTGCCGACTACCAAACCGGTTCGGCAGGGCTCGGCGTGCCGGCGTCGGCCGCCGGCAGCGGTCCGGAACAACAGTTCAGCTGGGCAACGCACACCGGATGCGACGGCATAACGTGTCGGACAGCTGAGATGACGTTCGCCATAATGTTCCCAAGGCTTTTCGCTTTCCGCATCGTCGTCCATCATGCGAAGCGCCCGCCGGCGGCGTTTGCGGCAAACCGCGCGTACGGCGCGTCACGACGCCACCTGAGCGGGGAACGGGCAGCGGGGAACGGGCAGCGGGGAACGGGCAGCGGGGAACGGGCAAGGTGCACCGCGCACGCTCCCGCAAACTGCGCCAGGCAGCGCCCTCCGGTGCCGGCCCGCCCACCGGCGGACGCCTGCACCTGCACCGCCGTTCAATCGATGGGTCCAGCGTGGTCGGTCCAGCGCGGAGGCGGTGCCTGTCCGCGACCTGCCACGAGATGCGCGCTCCGAAGGGCCGGACGGCCGGCGCCGGGCGGACAGCGTTCGCCGGAGCGCGCGGCACGGGCTCGCCCCGACGCGGTATGCGATGCGCCGGGCAGCTGCGGATAGTTGGTCCGCAGCAAAATTTCTGCGTCGGGCACCGTTTAACGAATAACTCATAGGGTATTTGGTTCGCCATGCCTGATTCGGGGGCCACCGCCAGGAATGTCGCCAGGAATGTCGTCAGGAATATCGTGGTGTGGCACGTCCACGGGTCCTGGACGGAGGCGTTCGTCGCCGGTCGGCACCGTTATCTGATCCCGGTTTCACCCCAGGGGCGCGCCGAGGGAATCGGGCTGGGCGGCCGGGCGTGGCCAAGCGCGCGCGAGGTCACGCTCGAGCAGCTGCGCGAACAGGACATCGACCTGGTCGTATTGCAGCGTCCGCAGGACGCCGTGCTCTTTGCCCGCGGCACGGGCCGTCGACCCGGCGTCGATGTCCCGGCCGTCTATGTCGAGCACAACGCGCCACGCCCGGCCGCCGAACGCAGCCGGCATCCGCTCGCGGACCG
>JAQTVU010000115.1:6153-7240 GCA_028706695.1 Mycobacterium sp. | reverse complement strand
CGGCGTGAACGATTTCCGTGAACTGTGTGCCCAGAAGGAGGCCGGTTCCGAGGTGGCGAAGCTCGCCTACGACGTCTATGTCCACCGGCTGCGCAAATACATCGGCGCGTACGCCTTCGTGCTGGGCCGCGTCGATGCGATCGCCTTCACCGCAGGGGTGGGTGAGAATGCGGCCAACGTCCGCGAGGACTCGCTGTCGAGTCTCGAAAGCTTCGGTATCGCAGTCGATCCCGAGCGCAACCGCGCCAAGGTGCGTGGGGTTCGAGTGATCTCCAGCGATGAGTCGAAGACCACGGTTCTGGTGGTGCCGACCAACGAAGAACTGGCGATAGCCCGCGCTGCCTGGCAATTCGTGGGAACCCGGGAGGGGAAGCAGGCGGTGTTCAACGTGCGGCAGGTTGGTGGTGTGCCGCCCGGATGATTAGCGGCTGAGGGGGGTCACGACTTCAGGCTACCGCTGCCGCGAGCTGTGTTTTCCCACAACAAATCGGTCGCTTGAATGGGCGCGAGACCGCATCGCCAAATGCTTCCCCGTGGCGCACGTCGGCGTCCCCAAAATGGCCGGACGAGACTGCCGGATGCAAAACCCCCCAAGAGGTGCGGGCAAGTTCGGGCAAATGCGAAGAGCGCCGACCGTCGCGGCTGGGCCAAGCGCCACAGCCTCGCCGCACTGGCCGCACCAACGGCCGCGCGACCTACTCCGGTTTCGGGGTACCGAGAAGCGGGACACACCGCTAGGTTTTACGGTATGACACCATCGGCGGTCCAAGGCTGGACCGAGGCGCCGGTCTATCGATGAACTGTGCGACCTGCTGGCTGGGGACGCCACCTCGTTCTCGCCGGGCTCTCGCCGCGCCGGCTTTGTCGAGGAGCGGCACGCCAAATGGTGGCGCGGAGATCACCTCGGTCACGGTCTGGGTCAAGGTGATGTCACATCCGATCAGGGCCCTGCAGACGGTCCTCGCCGAAATGGGCAAGCTGCTGCGGCAGCGCGACACCTCGCCGACCGGTTGAAGCGTCGTGCACGGATTCCGGTGGGCTATCGCGAGCGCCACCACGCCGCTTGTCCTCGGCGCGGTCGCGATCA
>JAQTVU010000115.1:0-6143 GCA_028706695.1 Mycobacterium sp. | reverse complement strand
TCGCCGGGACAGAGTTCGCGGGGACAGAGTTCGCGGGGACAGAGTTCGCGGGGACAGAGTTCGCGGGGACAGAGTTCGCGGGGACAATGGCGGCAACCGCTAGGACAGTGACCGCCATAGCGCTCGCATCGACCGGGACGATGATGCCCGCCGCGCCGAGCCCGCCCGAGGACGTGCAGCCCCGGCTGGCGTCGGAGCCCGCACAGCTGGCCGACGACCTGGTGGCCGACGAGACGGCGCTGCGGAACCCCTCGACGCCGGAGGCGGCGCTGGCGGCGGCCGCGCAGCGCCAGCAAGTGGCGTACCGCGCCATCGGCCGGCACCCGGACTGGGATGCGATCACGCGACCGCGGATCCCACCGTCGCTGTTGGAGGTCTACGACCGCAATGTCGATGCCCGTCGGCAGCTCACCGCGATGCAACACGGGACAGACACGCTGCCCGCGTGGCGCGTCGAGCCTCCAGTTCCGGCCGAGGAGCTGCTGAGCGACTACCACGCGGCGGAGTCGGAGTCCGGCATCGGCTGGAACTACCTGGCCGCGATCAATCTGATCGAGACCTGCTTCGGCCGCATTCACGGCCTGAGCAGCGCCGGCGCGGAGGGCCCCATGCAGTTCTTGCCCTCCACGTTCGCCGCCTACGGCCGCGGCGGCGACGTCAACTCGCCCCGCGACAGCATCATGGCGGCGGGCCGGTATCTCGCCGCAAACGGCTTTGCCGACGACCCCGCTCACGCCATCTATGCCTACAATCACGCGCACCAGTACGTGCAGGCGGTCGACGACTATGCAGCGCTGATCGCGGCCGATCCCGCCGCGTTCGCCGAGTACCACCGGTGGGATGTCTATTACTCGACAACTGCGGGCGACGTGTTGCTGCCCGTCGGTTACGACGCACCGTCGCCGATCCCGGTCGGCGACTACCTGGCCGCCCACCCGCAGTAACTCCTCCCGCCGCGGCTCGTCATCCGGCCCAGTCTCTCAGCGGCGCTCGAAATGCTGGAAGTCGACAGGAGTCGGCCAGTAGCCACCCCACCGCCAGCCGCGGTCTGTGAACGCTCGCACGGCCGCGTCGCCGTCGTGTAACAGGCCGGGGTCGGTGCGGGCGCGGTCCAGGTAGGCCGCCGCATTCTGCGGTTGCAGCGCGCCGCTGGCGTAGAGGCACGGGTTGAGGAGCGGATTGACGTCGACAGCGCGGCCGTAGGCGTGTTGAGACCAGCGGTTGCTTCCGGGGTTGACCCGGCAGTTGAACGCCGAAGTGTTGTCGTCCTCCATGGACGCCTCGTCGTCGGCGGCCGGATAGTGGTCGAGGGTGCGCATCTTTTCGATGGGAAAGCCGAGCCGGTAAAGATGCTGGAAGATGGAGACGACGTCCGGTACCAGATCTTCGTGCACGATCAGTTCGCCGCGGTGGGGCCGACCGTCGAAACCGATGTGGTCGACGCCGACCCGTCGCAGCCGCTCCGGTTCGACCGGGCACCCCGGCCGCCAACTCGCGCCGAGTTCGGCAGCAGTGACCGGCTGGACGGTCGCGGCCGCAGGTGCTGGCCCTCCCGTGCGCGACGACGCGGCGGCCGACGGTGCGAAGGTCTCAGTTGACGAACGTGTGGCCGCAACAGGCGGCCGCGGGGCGGTGCACCCCACAAGCACGACACAAGCCGCCGTCGTTTGCGTCAGCAGGGCAACCCACCGCCTGAGCGACGTCAACGGGGGATGAGCCCTCACCGCTTGCTCGATCCGGGGACGCGGCCGCTGCGATCAGCGGTGCCGCCGGACAAATCCAGCACCAACGTACCGCAGCCAGACGGCGGCCGCCGGTATGCGGTACATGCGCACAGCCGGCGACCTACCCTTGCGATATGCTCGTCGGCCCCCTCATCGCCGTTATGTTCGGCCAACCAGTTGCGCGCAAGGCGATCGCTGTCGGCGCCGTCTTGCTGGTGCTGGTCGCGGTTCCCTCGTGTGGCTGCGCGGCGCGCACCGCGGCAAGCGACAGCGCACGGGCGCCCGATGCGACTCACCCGCCCAGCTTCCCCACCCTCGCCAAGCCGCCCAACGCGGTTCCCGCCCCTGACTTTCCAGCGGTTTCCAAGCTGCTGAATGACGCGATCGAGGCCGCCAGACTGCCAGGTGCCATCGTTGTGATCGGGCACGGTGGCAACATCGTCTTCCAGCGGGCTTACGGCTTGCGCAAGCTCGCACACGAGCCGGGGTTGGACGGAGTGCCTGCGCCGGCTGAGCCGATGACCGAAAACACGATCTTCGACATGTCCTCGTTGACGAAGAGCCTCGCTACGGCGACGGCCGTCATGCAGCTTTATGAGCAAGGCAAGGTTCGATTCGACGATCCCGTGCAGAGCTATCTGCCCGACTTCAACGCGGTAGACGATCCGGCGCGCGCGAGGGTGACCGTTCGCATGTTGCTTACACACACCTCAGGGGAACCGGGCGACGTAAATCTCGCAGATCCGTGGGGACTGGACGGAGGCGACAAAAGCGAAGGCATCCATCGAGCGCTCACCGCGCCGCTACAGTCGGGTCCCGGTGCGATTTTCCGCTACTCCGACATCAATTTCATCCTGCTCGGCGCGCTGATCGAGAAAATAACGGGCGAGGCGGAAGACGTTTACGTTCAACAAAACGTATTCGCGCCGCTTGGCATGGACGACACCCGCTACCTTCCACCGGACAAGGCCTGCGGCCCGCACACGTTGAGGGGGGCGGCGATCGTATTCGGCCCCGCGTCAACCGGGCAGGCGCCGCCCGCGTGTCCCGTAGGCAGCTGGAGCGTCGGCTTGCTGCCGCGCATCGCACCGACGGCGCACGACGACGAGAGCCGAGTCGACCCGGGCAAGAATCCCGACTTCGGCGAGTTGCTTCGGGGCACTGTGGAAGACCCGACGGCGCGACGCATGGGCGGCGTGGCCGGGCATGCCGGCGTGTTCTCGACGGCGCACGACGTCGGCATCTATGCGCAGGCCCTGCTTGACCGGCTTGCGGGCCGCCCGAGCAGGTTTCCGCTGAATCGAGCTACTGCGGAAGTGATGACGACTCCCGAGCAGCCCGGCCATTCCGCTCGACAACTCGCAGTGGCCAACGATGCCGCCCGGGAAGCCATCGCAACGCTACCGAGCGCCAGAGGTCCGCTGCTCGCTCCGAGGTATCCGGCTGTCAATGGACAAAACCTGCGTGGCTTCGGCTGGGATATCGACACCGCCTATTCCAGCCCGCGAGGCAAGGTCTTTCCCGTCGGGAGTTTCGGCCACACCGGCTTTACCGGAACCTCGCTTTGGATGGACCCGGGCTCGGACACCTACATCGTCCTGCTCAGCAACGCAATCCATGTGCCAGGCAGCCCGCCGACGTCGACTCTGGACGGCCAAGTGGCTACGGCGGCTGCCCAGACCCTGCATCTCTACCCGAAGTGAGCCCGCCCGCCGGCCCACCGCAGTCCCGATGTCACCCATGTTCGGCGATCCAGGTGGTGGTGAACTGCAGCAGCGCGGGGATGTTCTCGGCCAAAGACGCGCCAATGGAATTCTCGAGTTTGCCACCGAGCAACGGGATTTTAATTTCCACCCGCACGGCGCAGCGGAGTTGCGAGCCGCTGCCCGCCGGCGCCAGCAAATTTTCCGCACGGCCCGATGCCCATCCGCCGGAAGCCGAGATGCTGAGCTGCCCGCGAACCTGCCGGTCGCCGTCGGGCCGCCATGTCTCGCTGTGCATGATTTCTACGTCGCCGGTAACGACCTTGGCCACCGGCCTGGGCAGCAGCTGACGTCCCAGGCGCTGGCTGGTGCGCACCGTCACGGTGCCGTCGGCGCCCCGGCTCAGTGAATCCAGCGTGGTGACGGCACCGGCGGCCGCGATGCGGGCCTGCCAGTAGTCCTCGCGACCGAACGCCGCATGAATTTGCTCAACGCTCGCCGGCGTTGCGGACGAGATGTCGAAAGAGCGCGGCACAGCCAAAATTCTTACAAAATTTGCGTCGTCGCGGGCCGCGGGCGCCGTGCGCATCATCCGGGAACTATGGGTCGGGTCCCGTCCAGCAGCCGCAGCGGATGAAGGCCGTCGACCGCCCCGACGAACGGCGGGTGGCTGCTGTAGCCGAGCAAGCGGCGAACACCATCGGAGACCGTGTGGAAAAGGCGCCCCTGACCGGCGATTTTCCGAACACGGCGCGGCCGCACCGCGCATATAATGTCCGGCGTCGGTAAGCTCAAAGAGATGTGTGGAGCCACCGGTGAGGTGCGACTCGACGATCGGGTACCCGATTTGGCGGCGGTGTCAACGATGGTTGCCGCGATGGCGCCGCGGGGGCCGGACGCGGCGGGAGCTTGGTCGCACGGCCGTGTCGCCCTTGGCCACCGTCGCCTGAAGATCATCGACCTGACCGAAGCGGGCGCCCAACCGATGGTCGATCCCGAGTTGGGATTGGCGATCGCCTGGAACGGTTGCATCTACAACTACAAGGAGCTGCGGCGCGAACTCCAGGGCTACGGCTACCGGTTCTTTTCGCACTGCGACACCGAAGTGCTGGTCAAGGCCTACCACCGGTGGGGGGACGACTTCGTCGGCCGCCTGAACGGCATGTTCGCGTTCGCCATCGTCGAACGCGACAGTGGTCGCGTCTTGCTCGGCCGCGACCGCCTCGGCATCAAACCGCTGTACCTTACCGAGGACGCTAACCGGATCCGGTTCGCCTCGACGCTGCCGGCGTTGCTGGCCGGCGGCGGCGTGGACACCCGGATCGATCGCGTGGCGCTGCACCATTACATGACATTCCACTCCGTGGTGCCCGCGCCGGCCACCATCCTGCGCGGCTTGCGCAAGCTTCCGCCCCCGTCGCTGATTGCCATCGAGCCCGACGGTCGACGCCGCACGACCACCTACTGGACGCCCGCGTTCACCCGGCGGCCCGACCGTTCCGACTGGTCGGAACGCGATTGGGAAGATGCGGTGCTGACGGCGCTGCGGGTCGCGGTCGAGCGACGGCTGGTCGCCGATGTCCCGGTTGGCTGCCTGCTGTCCGGCGGCGTGGACTCCAGCCTGATCGTCGGGCTGCTCGCCGAGGCCGGGCAGCGGGGGCTGTCGACGTTCTCCATCGGGTTCGAGTCGGCCGGCGGCGTCAAGGGCGACGAGTTCCAGTGGTCGGACATCGTCGCCGAGCGCTTCGGCACCGACCACCACCAGATCCGCATCGGAACCGACCGAATGCTGCCCGCGCTGGACGGGGCGATCGGCGCGATGAGCGAGCCGATGGTCAGTCACGACTGTGTCGCCTTCTATCTGCTCAGCCAGGAAGTGTCGCGCCACGTGAAGGTGGTGCAGTCGGGTCAGGGTGCCGACGAGGTTTTCGCCGGCTACCACTGGTACCCGCCGATGGGGGAACCGGCCGCCGCGACCCTCGAGGGCTCGGCGACGGCGTATCGCGGCGCGTTCTTCGACCGCGACGCGGCCGGTGTCGAATCCTTGGTCGAGCCGGGCAATCTCGCGCCCGGCGATCCCAGCAAACGTTTCGTCACCGAGCACTTCGCGCGGGCCGGTGCCGACACGGGCATCGACCGGGCGCTGCGCCTCGACACCACCGTGATGCTGGTTGACGACCCGGTGAAGCGGGTGGACAACATGACGATGGCCTGGGGCCTGGAGGGCCGGGTCCCGTTCCTCGACCACGAGCTGGTCGAACTGGCGGCGACCGCCCCCCCGGAGTCGAAGATCGCCCACGGGGGCAAGGGCGTTCTCAAACAGGCTGCGCGGCGGGTGATTCCGTCTGAGGTGATCGACCGGCCCAAGGGCTACTTCCCGGTTCCCGCCCTGACCCACCTAGAAGGGCCATACCTGGACATGGTGCGCGACGCCCTGTATGCGCCGGTCGCCAAGGAGCGCGGGCTGTTTCGTGCCGAAGCGGTGGATGCGCTGCTGGCCGACCCCAATGGCCGGCTGACCCCGCTGCGCGGCAACGAGCTGTGGCAGATCGCGCTGCTCGAGCTCTGGTTGCAGCGTCACGGTGTGACGGGACCGGCGGCATGACCGCCGTCGACCCATCGAGAGTCCATACCGAGGCCATCACACTCGGTCTGCACGACGCATCGCCACCCGACCTGGTGGAGGCGATGGCAAAGGATGCGGAGATTGAATTGG
>JAQTVU010000114.1 GCA_028706695.1 Mycobacterium sp. | reverse complement strand
GGTGCGCTGGGATTGCCCCGCGCGGCCGCGTCGGTGTTCACCGTGGGCCTGCTGGTGGCCGGCCTGCTGGTCACCGCCGTCGTCGGCGGGCGTGTCGGCCGCCAGTTGCGGCGGCAGCGATCGCGCAGCCGGCTGCACGCCGCGACGGCCCGGGTGGTCGGCAGCCCCGGTGACCGGCCCGGCGTCGTCGTGGTGCCGGCGTCGCAGCCCGCCGCCTACTGTGTGGCGGATCGGCCACACTCCGTGGTGGTGGTGACGACCGCCGCGCTCGGCAGGCTCGACGAGCTGCAGCTGGCCGCCGTGCTGGCGCACGAGAACGCGCACCTGAAAAGTCGTCATCACGACCTGCTGATGGTGCTGCGCGCCCTCGCCGCGGCGTTGCCGCGGTTGCCGTTGTTTCTCGCGGCGGCCGACGCGGTGGCCGATCTGCTCGAGATGTGCGCCGACGACGCCGCGGTGCGGGTGCACGGGAAAATGCCCTTGTTGCGCGGACTGCTGGCCCTGGCCGACGGGTCGCCTGCGATGGCACCGGCGGCGCTGGGCGCGGCCGGAACCGCGACGCTGGCCCGCGCCGCCCGGCTGACCATTCCGGTGTCCCGCCGCGTGTGGTGGCACCAGCGGCTGGCGCTGTGCACGACCATGGGTTTGGCGTTGCTCACGCCGACGGCGGCGGGGCTGGCCTGTCACCTGTGACCGGCGCGCCGCGCCGCCGCGCCAGCGCATGCCGGCCCACCCCGGCGGCGACGAGCGCGGCCGCCACCGCCAGCAGCCACCAGGCGCTCAGTCCGTTTACCTCGTCCGCCAGCCAGCCCTGCACGGTGCCCGCGGCCCGGACGATCGGGTCGTCGGGACCGGAATCGGTGAAGTAGAGCCGGATCTCGTAGTACCCGTAGTACGTCACGTACAGACCGGTGACCAGCACGATGACGCCGACGATGCGGCCGACGTACGGCAGGACCCGGCGAAACGCCGTGGTGGCCGACGAGCCGGCCAGGGCGACGGCCAGCGCCGCCACCCCGACGGTGATGGTCATGCCCACCGCGTACGCGATGAAAGCCAGCACGCCGGAGAGCGTGGAACCCCGCTTGAACGTCGTGCTGATCACCGCGAGAAACGGCGCGACGGTGCATGACAGCGAGGCGATCGCATAGCCCACGCCGTAGCCGTACATGGAACTCAGCCGCGTGGTCGGCACACCACCGGCGCGTTTGGGCAGGATGATGCTGAGTTCCCTGCCGGCCAGCAACCAGACGGCCAGGCCGACGAGAAGGACGCCGATGACCACCGTGGCGAACGGCAGATACTTCTGCGCCGAGGCGATCACCGGTGAGATCAGCAGGCCGAAGACGCCGAAGACCGTCAGGAACCCGACCGACATTCCGGCGGTGGCCGCGACCGCGCGGAGCAGGGCGGCCGGGCGGGACGTGTCTTGGCTGCCGGCGATCACCAACCCCAAATAGCCCGGCAGAAAGGCGAATCCGCATGGGTTGAGGGCGGCCACCAATCCGGCGCCGAGCGCGAAGCTCAACGCTGCGGTATCGATCACTGGGCGTTGAGCCCGTGCACCCGGCCGGCCAATTGCGATTCGCTGAGCGAATCTTTGACGACGTCGACGTTGCCGTTGGCGCCGACGAACGCCCACGCGGGCTGGCGCGTGATGCCGAACTTCGACCAGACGGCTCCGTCGGTATCGGCCAGCTGCGTGATGCCGTCGAGATGGTATTTGTCGACGAAGGAGCGCATCGTGGACACCTGGTCACGGGCGGCCACTCCGACGAACGTCACCCGTGGGTTCGCCGCCGCAACCTTGCTCAGGACCGGTGCTTCCTGCTGGCACTTGGGGCACCACGGCGCCCAGAACCACAGCACCGCCGGCTTTCCCGCCAGACTCGCGCCCGAAAACTCCTGTCCACCAATTGTTTTAGCGGTGAACTGCAGCTGGGCCGGTACCGCGGAAGTCTGACCGGCGGACGAGCCGGGCGTGTTGGCCGATCCCGACCGTGGTCCTCCCGAGCCGCATGCCGCGATGGTCAGCGCGACCGTGAGGGCAGCGAGCGCGGCGGTCAGGTGGCGTGGCATGGCGATTCCTCCCCGTCCCGGCCCGGCGGCCGGCGATCCAGATGTACTACCTACGTACGTAGATAGTACTTGGCCGGTCGGCGCCGCCGGCCGGGCGCCCCGGCGTGTCGCGCAACGCAAGTCAACTCCGGGCCGCTCGTCGCACCGGTCGGGCGGCCCCCGCGCCGCCGATCAGCGTTGCCACCAGCGCCTGCGGGACTCCTTCGGGTGGCCGGGGCACCACTGCGACACCGGGACGGTGCGGCGAACCTGCTCCACATGCGCTCCACATCCGGCCCAGGTGATCTTGCCGCAGGTTCGGCAATTGACGGGGTAGCACATCAGCGGGGCGCCTCCTCCAGAACCGGCGGCCCCTGGAGGGGCCGTTGCAACGTGGCGAATTCGGGGATCTGCGCGGCGACGAGGACCGCGTCGAACAGGCGGACGCCGTCCTCGTGGCGCGGGATGCGGGTCAGCACCGGGCCGTGGAAGCCGCGGCCGTCGATGGCGATGATCGGGCTGCCGGCCGAGCCGCCGAGGGCGTCCTGGCTGGCTTGATGGCTGCGCTTGACCTCGTCGTCTAGACCGCCGTCCTCGAGCGTGTCGACAAGCGACTCCTCGAAGCCGCACCCGGCGAGGATCTCCTTGATCTCCTCGGGGGTCATCTCGTCCTGGCGCACATGCAGGGTGGTGCCGATGGCGCCATAGAGCTTCGCGAAGGCGTCCTGTCCGTGCTTGCCGGCGGTCGCGGCGAACAGGCGCCCCATCCGTCGCGAGCGTTCCATCATGGTCTTCTGCCTGCCCTCGAGGTCTTTGCCCTCGTTGAGAACGGCCAGGCTCATCTGTCGTAGGGTGACCGGGGTCCGGGTCGGGTGCGCGGCATCGAGCAGCCAGCGTGAGGCAACCCAGGAGAATGGGCATATCGGATCGAGGTAGAGATCGATGTCAGCCATTGGCCCCTCCTTCTGCAACGCCCCGCCGTCGGAAATGTCTCATGTCCCGGCGGGTTCCCGATCCCTGTCCGACGATACCCCGGCGGGTATTAGTTGTCGAAGGGTCACCGCGGTCGGTGACCGCCGTAAGCCAGGACTGCCGTCCCACCCGGCGGGGCGGCCGCGTCGGAGATCGCCGATCGGCAGCGATCACCAGCGTGGTCACCGGACGCCCACCGGCTCGACGTCTTCGGCTCGCCGGATACTGTGCGGGCGGGCACGGCGACCGCCTTGACATGATGGCTGCATGAGTCTGGGCCTGGATCGGTATTTCGACCGCGTCGGCTATCGCGGCGCTGTCGAGCCGACCCTGGACGTACTGCAGGATCTGGTGAGCGCTCACACCCGAATGATCCCGTTCGAGAATCTCGATCCGGTGCTGGGGGTGCCGGTAGACGACCTGAGCCTGGAGGCCCTGGCCGATAAGCTGGTGCACCGCCGGCGCGGTGGCTATTGCTACGAGCACAACGGTTTGATGGGCTACGTGCTAGCCCAGTCCGGCTTCCGGGTGCGGCGACTGGCCGCGCGGGTGATGTGGATGCGCCCGCCCGACGCGCCGCTGCCCGCGCAGACCCACACGCTTCTGGCGGTGGCGTTTCCCGGCTCTCCCGGCTCATACCTCGTCGACGTCGGCTTCGGCGGCCAAACACCTACCTCGCCGATCCGACTCGAGACCGGCACCGTCCAGCAGACGACACGCGAACCGTACCGGCTGCAGGACCGCGGCGACGGGCTGGTCCTTCAGGCCCAGGTGCGCAGCGAATGGCAACCGCTCTACCAATTCAGCGCGCGGACCAGCCCGGATGTCGATCTGCGCGTGGGCAGTTGGTTCGCCTCGACGCACCCCTCGTCGATTTTCGTCACCGGCCTGATGGCCACGCGGGTCACCGACGAGGGCCGACTGAACCTCACCGGCCGCAACCTGACCATCCACCGTGCCGACGCCAGTGAAACGATTCGCCTCGACGACGCGGTGGCGGTCGTCGACACCCTGCGTGACCGGTTCGGCATCAACATCGCCGATGTCGGCGAGCGCGGCCCGCTCGAGGCGCGCCTCGAGAAGGTCCTCGACTAACGGCCGACTAACGGCCCGGCAGCCAGGGACCGATTCGGTGCAGGGCCTCCTCGATGTCACCGGTCGGCCCGGCGAAGGAGAGCCGGACGAACGAATTGCCGCGCGCGGTGTCGAAGTCGGCACCGGGTGCGATCGCAACGCCGGTGTCGGCCAACAGTTTCGAACAGAACGCAAGCGAGTCGTCGGTGAACTTCGAGACGTCGGCGTAGACGTAGAACGCGCCGTCGGTGGGGGCTAGCCGGTCGACGCCGATATCGCGCAGGCCGTCGAGCAGCAGCGCGCGGTTGACCGCGTAGTGATGCAGATGGCCGTCGGCCTCGGCGATCGCCGCCGGGGTGAACGCCGCCACCGCGGCGACCTGCGACAGCACCGGCGGGCAGATGGTGAAGTTGCCGCTCAGGCAATCCACCGCGCGGCGCAGCTGTTGCGGCACCAGCAGCCAGCCCAGCCGCCAGCCCGTCATCGCGTAATACTTCGAGAAGCTGTTGACCACGACGGCATCGCGCGAGGTTTCCCAGGCGCAGCTGGTCTGCGGCGCGCCCTCATAGACCAGCCCGTGATACACCTCGTCACTGATCAGCCGCACTCCGGAGTCCGCGCACCAGGACGCGATCGCCGCCAACTCGGCCGGGGGTATCACCGTCCCGGTGGGATTGGCCGGGCTTGCGACGATCACGCCCTGCACCGGCGGGTCGAGTTCGGCCAGCATCTGCGCGGTCGGCTGAAAGCGGGTCCGCGGCCCGCACTCGATCTCCACCACCTCACAGCCCAACGCCGACAATATGTTTCGGTAGCACGGGTAGCCGGGGCTGGCCAGCGCGACCCGATCGCCGACGTCGAAGCACGCCAGGAAGGCGAGCAGGAACCCGCCCGAGGAACCCGTGGTGACCACGACGGCGTCGGCCTCGACCTCGATCCCGTGCTGGCGCCGATAGTCGGCCGCGATCGCGGCGCGCAGCTCCGGGATGCCCAGAGCCACGCTGTAACCCAGCTGGTTGAGATGAAGGGCGGACGCCGCGGCCGCCCGCACCGGTTCGGGAGCGCCCACGCCGGGCTGGCCGGCCGAGAGGTTCACCAGGTCCCCGTGGCTGCGCCGGCGTTCCGCCGCCGCCACCCACACGTCCATGACATGAAACGGCGGGACGCCGGCGCGCAGTGAAACGTGGCCCTTCACGAGCGGGCGAGCACCACGGATTCGAGCCGGCGCGGCAGTTCTCGCGGCGAGCCGGGCAGACGTGCGCTGCCGTGAGCAGGTTCGAAACGCGGCTGCGTGCCGTGTTCTAAGCCGATCGCGATACCGCCGCGCAACTGACCGCCCGCGGCGGCCGCGGTGCACAATGCCGCGGTGCACAATGCCGCGGTGCACAATGTCGCGGTGCACAATGCCGTCGCGGTGCACAATGCCGCGGTGCACAATGCCGCGGTGGCGGTCGACACGGTCGGCCCCGCCGTGGCGGTGTTGGTGGCCGTGGGATCGGCGCAGGCGTCCGAGACGACGGCGTTGACTCCCGGCGCCCGGCAATCGATTCGCCCGCGAATCCTCCCGGCCCGCGCATAGCGCCCGCGTCGGCAACAGCCACAGGGACAGCTCATGGCGTTGAGTAAACCCGATCGTGCCGCGGGTCTGTAGTGCCGCCGGCAGGGCCGCCCCGCACGCCAGGGGCCGGGCCGGCTCGACCGCGCGCTGCACGCCTCTGGCGACACAAGTTCGCGGACCGGCGCCGAACTTCGACCGGCCCGTCGCCGACGAGGCGTTCGGCCGGGCCGTGGGAGGCGGCGATGGCGACCGCGGTGCTCGCCGGCGACGACTTCAGCTACCTCACCGGCGAGGCGGTCCCGGTGGCCGGCTCCGCCTCCATGAGCGCTGTCGCGGGCGCCGGGCAGACCCGCACGTACTGCACGCAATTACCGCACGGGTGGACCCGTTTCGGCGTCGATGAGCGGTGCCTTCGCGGACGGAAGCGTAAGCGCCGTCATCGATGTGCTGGTCGGTGTGGCCGACGCCGCCGGTATCCGGGAGATCACCGCAACCTTGGTCGGGGCCCGCGGCATGCCGGTGGACGCCCCCGCCGCCGAACTGGCACAGGCGATCGCGGGCAAGGCGATGCGGTGGTCGGCCGGTGCCCGCTGGTCGGAACTGCCGCGCGCCCAGCGCACCGTCGTGGCGACCGACGCCGTGCGCAGCACGCTGCCACCGGGGTATTCGATGCTGTGCATCTCCGATGACGACAGGCTGCGCGCGGTCGCGCCGCTGCTGGCGCCGCCACCATCGGATGTCCGCGCCGAGCAGAACCTGGCCGACCACCCCGCCTTGATCGACGACGTGGCAGCTGCGCTGTTGCCGATACTGAAGTGACAACAACTGAGCTGACTGAGCTCCCAAAGTTTGCTCCCAAAGCCATGCTGGCGAAGTGCCCGAGATGCTTTTCGATTCTCGACGACAATGCGTACGCCTGGACGGTGTCGCCGGCTATCCCCGGGGCCCGTTATTACCGGGACCCGGTGGGCTCCGCCTACTTTGGCGCCGAGGCGTACTGCGGCCCAATCCATGTGGCCACTCGGCCGCCGGGCTACAACGGCCCGCTGCAGTCGGCCGTCGATGCGGGCCGCGAGCTGAACTCGTCCGTGGTGGAAATATGCCCGGCCTGCCACTTCATGTTGCCGGACGGCTGGCGTCAGGGACAGGCCACCTGCCTGGCCATGGCGGGGGCCCGGGCCACCGGCAAGAGCTTGTACGTGGCGGTGCTGGTCAAGCAACTCGAACTGCTGTGCGAGCGGCTCGGCGTGTCGATGGAACCGGCGACCCGCAGCACCGCGGCGGCCTACGCCCACCACTATGAGCGTCCGCTGTTCGAGCAGCGCGGCCTGATTCCGCCCACGCCGGTGTCCCACACCCAGGCTTCCTACCAGCTTGAGCCACTCATCTTCGGCGTCGGCGCCTGGCACAGGGTGCGCCGTTATGTGGTGTTGCGCGACGTGGCCGGCGAGGACCTGGAGGCCGCCAATCTGCACGCCCCCATTTCCGCTTCCTGCCCAATGCCGATGCGGTGCTGTTCACGTTCGACCCGCTGCGCGTCCAGGTGATCCGTGACCAACTCCACGACCTGGTGGCCCCGCAGTCCTGGAGCG
>JAQTVU010000113.1:1092-7258 GCA_028706695.1 Mycobacterium sp. | reverse complement strand
CCCCCGGGCGGTGCAGTACCTGTTCCGGCGCCAGCTGGACACCACACCGACGGAATACATGCGCCGGGTTCGGTTGCACCGCGCCCATCAGGAGCTGCTCGCCGGTTCGCGGGCCACCACCACCGTCACCGAGATCGCGCAGCGCTGGGGCTTCGCCCACACCGGGCGCTTCGCGGTGCTCTACCGGCATACCTACGGCCAGAGCCCGCACACCACCCTGCGCCAGTGACGCTCCGGCGACCCTGCGCCGGCCGGCACTGCGCTAATACCCGCGCGGCACGCCATTGCCCACATAGCAAAGGCCCGCCGTGCGCACCTGGGCCGGATCGAGCAAATTCCTGGCGTCCAGCACCACCGCCCCAGGCGCGTCGTGGGCGATCGCCCGCCAATCCAGACCCCGGAACTGCGGCCACTCGGTGAGCACCACGACGGCGTCCGCGGCCTTGACCGCGCGATACGGTTCGTCGACCGCGGTCACCGCGGCCTGCTGCAGTTCGGCCGGGTCGATGTTGGCCAGTTGGGGGTCATAGCCCACCACCGCGGCGCCGGCCCGGGCGAACTCGGTGCAGGCGGCCAGGGCGGGAGAATCCCGCGTATCGCTGGTGGCGGCCTTGAACGTCAATCCCAGGGCGGTGATCCGGCAGCCCGCCAGGGGCCGGCCCATGGCGTTTTGCAGCGCGGTGGCCATCCGCTCGGCCTGGCCGCTGTTGGTGCGGCGGGCCGCCTCGACTTCGGCCAGGGAGACGCCGCGGCCGCGCGCGATGTGCACCAGCGCGGCGGTGTCCTTCGGCAAACATGACCCGCCCCAGCCCGGGCCGGGGCGCAGGAACTCCGCACCGATCCGGCGGTCGGCGCCCATGCAGCCGGTGACGTCGTCGATGTCGGCGCCGACCCGCGCGCTCAGCGCCGCCAGGGAATTCGTGTAGGACAGTTTGACGGCCAGGAACGCGTTGCTGGCGTATTTGGCCAGTTCGGCGCTTTCCGGGCGCATCCGCAGCACGGGCGCCCCGTCCAGGCCGTAGGCGCGTCGCACCGTTTGGGCGGCGTCCTCCTCGAGGGTGCCGATGACCAGCCGATCGGGGTGGAAGAAGTCGTGTACCGCTCGGCCCTCACGCAGAAACTCCGGTGTGGACACCGCGCGGATCCCGCTGCGTCGCAACCGCTCAGCCATGGCAGCGGTGGTGCCCACCGGGACCGTCGACTTCAGTGCCACGATCGCGCCGCGGCGCAGCACCGCGCCCAGGTGTTCGACCGCCGACACCACCGCGCCGAGGTCGGCCCGCCCGTCGTCGGCGCTGGGAGTGGGGACGCAGACGAACACCACGTCGCACCGCGCGAATGCGGCATAGTCGGCGCTGAAGCTCAGCAGCCCGCCGGCAAGCCCATCGCGCAGCAGCGCCGGCAGGTCGGGTTCGTCGATCGCCGGGACTCCGGCGTTCAGGCTCTCGACCCGGTGCGGGTCGGCGTCGACCGCCACCGTCTTGACTCCGCGCGCGGCCACGCAGACCGCGGTCGTCAAACCGACATAGCCCACGCCGGCCACGCCCACCAGCGGTGCGGGGCTCATCGGATCTCTTCCAGGAGCCGGCGACCGGCCTGCAGCACGGTGGCGACCGCGATCGTCACAAGGCCCTGGTCCGGCGTGTCGGCGTGCGGGTCTCCGACGTGGCCGCTCCACAGCGGGACGTGCGGCGCCGGGCCGCGCGGGCCCCAGCGCTCGGGGCTGGTGGGTCCGAACAACACCACCGACGGGGTCCCGGTGGCGGCGGCCAGGTGCGCGACCCCGGTGTCGCCGCTGATCACCAGCCGGCTGTCGGCGACCAGCGCGGTCAACGCGATCAGGTCCAGCGTCCCGGCGGCCACCGCCGAGCGCGGCAGGTTGGCCGCACGGGCGATGCCGTGCGCGAGGGCGAACTCGGCGACCGACCCGGTGACGACGATGTCGTGGCCGTCGTCGCGCAGCGCGGCCGCCACCGCGGCAAACCGTTCGGCCGGCCACCGCCGCGCCGCGGCGGACGCTCCGGGGTGGATCACCACCGCCCCGGGCTCGCCGAAGTGCACCGCCGTCGGCCGCGGCAGCAGCACATCGCTCGGGTCGCAAGGGATCCCCGCCCACTCCAGGAGCGAACACCACCGGTGCACCTCGTGCAGGTCGGTGAGCCAGGGCGGGCCCCGGAATGCGGGGTGGGCGGGGTGCCAATGAGCGATCACCTGCCGGGGTTGCCAGGTGAGCAGATGGTCGATGCTTTGCGGGCCGCAACCGTGCAGATTCACGCCCAGCGCCGGCGGCCGTGCCAACGGTTTGCAATCGCCGAGCCGCGCGGTGGGCAGCACCTCGTCGACCGCGCCGGTCAGCAGCGCCAGGTCCTCGTAGCGCTCGGGCACCGCCAGTGTGATCCGCCCGCCGGGGCAGTGCCGACGCAGCCCGCGCAGCGCGGGCACCGCGGTCAGCAGGTCGCCGAGCCCCAATGCGCGCAGCACCACGATGCTGTCGGCCGGGGCGGTTTCGAAGGTCAGGGCCACGACGCCTCGGTGGAGGCGCAGACGACCAGCTCACGCACCTCGCATCCGGCCGGTTGGGAAAGCGCGAAGAGCACCGTCTCGGCGACATCGCCGGGCTGGTTCAGCCTGGCGTCCGGCGGCGGCTGGTACCGCGCGGGCCGTCCGTCGAAGAAGCCAGTGTGCATGCCGCCGGGAATGAGCAGAGTCACCCCCACCTCCCCGGCGAGCTCGGCGGCCAGCGCGCGGGTGAAGCCGACGACGCCGAATTTGGAGGCACAGTAGGCCGTCGCGTCACTGACCGCCTTGATCCCCAGGGTCGAGGCGCAGGTCACGATGCGTCCGCGGGTGGCCTTCAGATAGGGCAGGGCCGCGCGGACGACGGCGGCGGTGCCGACGAGATTGACCGCGACGACCCGTTCCCACTCCTTGGCCGGGACCTGCTCCAACGTGCCGCAGGAGTCGATGCCCGCGGCGGTGAGGACGCCGGTGATCCGCCCGTTGACCTGCTCGGCCAGCGTCGCGACCGCGGCTTCGACCGCGCCGGTGTCGGCGAGGTCGCACAGGGCGTACGGCACGTCGACCGCCGGCGCCAACTTGTCGAGCACCAGCGGCACGCCGCCGTTGCGCGCCACGGCCGCCACCGTGGCGGCGCCCAGCCCCGAGGAGCCGCCGCCGATCAGCACCGCGCCCAGCGAGCCGATGGGCGGGCACTCCCAATGTGCAACCATGTCACGGCCTTTCCGGGAGGGTGCGCCCGCAACGGGCGGCTGCGATCAGCCGGGAAGAGGAGTAGCCGGCCACCGTGGGCAAGATGACAACCTCGCCGCCGTAGCGGCGCACCACGGCGGCCTCGGGCAGCTCGTCGGCCGTGTAGTCGCCGCCTTTGACCCAGATGTCGGGGCGCAGCGTTTCCAGCAGGCGTTCCGGCGTGGGTCCGTCGAAGATCGCCGCCGCGTCGACACAGCCCAGCGCGGCCAGGACCCGCGCCCGGTCGACATCGTGCATCACCGGGCGGTGCTCGCCTTTGAGGGCGCGGACCGACGCGTCGGAGTTGACCAGGACGATCAGAGCGTCGCCGAGTTGGCGGGCCTGCCGAAGCAACCGGATGTGCCCGGTGTGCAGCAGGTCGAAGCAGCCGCCGGTGGCCACCACGACCCGCCCCGCACGCCGCAGCCGCGCCGCCAGCGCGAGGGGGTCGACCCGGGTCGCATCCGCTTCGCGGGTGGGCGTGGTCAGGACATCGGCCCCGCCGTCGGGAACGGGACTCGAGACGGCGGCCGCGCCGCCGGTCGCGACGAAACGGGCGGCGTCGGCGACGGCGGCCCGCACCGCGGTGTCGGGCGCCGCGCCGTCACCGAGAGCCACGGCCGTCGCGACGGCGAACCGGTCACCGGCCCCGCAGACATCCGCCGGGGCCGAGCCCGCCACCAGATCCGGAGTCGCGATGCGGAGCACACCAGACGGTCCGCACAACTGCGCGCGCAGGGCGCCCCGGGTGATGCACACCGCGCGCGCCTGCCACCGCCCGCGCAGCGCCTCGCCCGTCTCACCCGCCGGAAGATCACCGTAAAAGTGTTGCGCCTCAGCGTGGTTCGGGGTCACCATGGCGCAACCCGGCACCGGCGGCGCGCCGCGGGGGTGGGGATCCCACACCACCGGAATGCGCGACGTCAGCTGCGTCAGCGCCGCGCGGACCGCCGGCAGGGACGTCACACCCGCGCCGTAGTCGGCCACGCAGATGGCCCGGGCGGCGTCGAGGGCCCGCACCACCTCGCCGGAAAGCGGACGGTCCAGCGGCGCCGCGTCGCCGCGGTCGAGCCGCAGCATCGACTGGCCCCGGGCGCGGATCCGGGTCTTGACGACCGTGGCCCCGCTCATCGGCAGCGCCAGCACGCGCACCCCGGCGGCGGCCAGCAGGCCGCGCAGCCGCCGGCCCGCGTCGTCGTCGGCGATGCCGGTGATCAACACCACCCCGGTCTCGGTCCGGGCCGCGAGCAGCGCCGCCAGCCCGGCCCCGCCCGGCCGCTGTAGCAGCCGCTCGGCGTCGACCACCGGCACCGGGGCTTCCGGGCTCAGCCGCGTCGCCGCGCCTTCGATGTCGACGTCGAGAATCGAATCACCCACGATCACGAGAGGTTTCATGACAACTCCGGATTCAGCAGGACGTCGTCGACGGCCATGCACAGCCCATGGATCAGCATCAGGTGGACCTCCTGCACGGTGGCCGTGGTGGAGGCGTCCACGCTGATGGCCTCCTGACACATCGCCGCCAGCATGTTGGGCGCCGGGCCGGTCAACGCCCAGGTCACCATGTCGATGTCGTGGGCCGCCTTCACCGCGCTCAGCACGTTGCGGCTGGTGCCGCTGGTGGACAACGCCACCAGCACGTCCCCGGGCCGGCCGTGCGCGCGCACCCCACGGGCGAACATCTCTTCCTCGCCGTAGTCGTTGGCGATCGCGGTCAGCGCCGAGGTGTCGGCGGGTAAGGAGATCGCCGACAACGGCATTCGCTCGTCGCGGAAGCGGCCGACGAGCTCGGCCGTCAGGTGCTGGGCCTCGGCCGCGCTGCCGCCGTTGCCGCACGCCAGCAGCCGGCCCCCGCCGGACAGCACGGCGGCCAGCTGCCGGCCCCAGTACCGCAGCCGGGTCGCCTCGACTCTGGTCCGCCCCACCGCGTCGCACAGCGCGTCGAAATGGACCTCGATCACGGCCGGCCTCCTCTCCGCCGCACCGCGGCGAGCAGTTCGGCGTCGGTGATTCCGTCCAGGCAGGGATGGCCCGCCACCGGGCAGACCCGTGCCCGGGTGTCCCGGCACGGGGCGGACTGGTCGCCGAGCACGGTGACGGCGCGGCCGTAGGGCTGCCACTGCGCGGCCGGCACCACGGGCGCGAACAACGAGACCACCGGTGCCCCGACGGCGGCGGCCAGGTGCGCCGGGCCGGTGTTGGGAACGACGACGACGCGGGCGGCGGCGAACACGGCCGCCAGCTCGGCCAGGCTCGTCTGGCCGCCGAGATCCACGGCCACCGCACCGGCCGCGCCGGCGGTCAGCCAGGCCTCCTCGGGGCCGCCGGTGACCACCACCCGGTAGCCCGCGCCGGCCAGTGCGGCCACCATGGCGGCGCTGCGCGGCCGGCTCGGCCGCCGGGCCGGCACCGCGGCGCCGGGATGAAACACCACGTACGGGTCGGTTCCGACGCGGTCGGCCAGGTGTGGCGGTAGCGGATCGACGGCGCGCACCCGCAGGGCTCCGTCGTCGCCCGGGGGCAGCCGGCAACCCGCCGCCTCGGCCAGCGACAGGGCGCGCCGCGGTTCGGGGATGCCGCCGTCCACCTGGTGGCGCAGGTCCAGCAGGGTGCCGGGATAGTCGGTGCTGATCGCGCCGATCCAGGGCACCGAGGCCATCCGGCACAGCAGCGCCAGCGGCAGCGGCGACTGGTGAAACGACGTGAAGATGTAGGCCCGCTCGGGCGCGACGTCATGCAGTTGCTTGATCAGGGCCTCGGCGTGGGTGGCGGTCATGCCGGGCGCGTCGAAGTCGACCCAGGGGGCCTGCCATTCGACGATCTCGTCGACACCCAGCAGAAGCTCGGCGGCCTCCCGGCCGCGCGGGCCGGCCAGCATCGCCACCCGGTCGTGCCGGCCGGCCACCGCGCGCACCGC
>JAQTVU010000113.1:0-1082 GCA_028706695.1 Mycobacterium sp. | reverse complement strand
AGCACGTCACCGGCGCTGTCGAGGCGCGCCACCACCGCCGTGTTCATCGGCACTCCCGCAGCACCAGGGACACCGCGTCGTCGAGGGTGGCGGCGACCTGCGCGTGGGCGCGCGCCCAGTCGACCTCGGCGGGCAGCGTGCGGCTGGTCGGCACCAGCACCGCGCGGGCGTCGGCGGCCAGGGCGGCCTCCACGTCGCCGCCGGTGTCGCCGATGATCACGCAGCGGGTGGGCGGCACGGCCAGCGCCTCGGCGGCCGCCAGCACCATCCCGGGGTTGGGCTTGCGGCAGCCGCAGCCGTCCGTCTCGCCGTGGACGCACACCTGCCAGGAGTCGAACGGGCCCAGCACCTCCTCGACCCTGGCGTTGACGTGGGCGAGCTGGTCGGCAGTGATCAGTCCCCGCGCCACGCCGGATTGGTTGGTCACGACGGCCAGCAGCAGCCCGCGCCGGCGCAGCCGGCCCAGGGTGCGCTCGGCGCCGTCGGTGGGCCGCACCCCCGCGGGATCGTTGAGATAGGGCTCATCGGCGATGAGGGTGTCGTCGCGGTCGAACAGGACCGCCAGGGGCGGATCGCGCCGGGCGGCGCGGAACTTCCACTCGCCGGCCAGGCGGTGGCCCACCGCGGCGGGCGGGATGAGGGCACTGCTGGCCGCGAGGCGCAGCGCCTCGCGGCACCGGCGCGGCCCGGCCAACCAACGCCGCGCGGTGAATTCGGCGGTCAGCAGCAGCCACAGCGCCGCGGCGGCGCGGGTGACCCGGCGCAGGCGCAGCAGTCCCGCCGCCACGGCCACGCCACCGGCGAGGGTGGTGGCGGCGTGCGCCGGCATCCGGCCCGGGCCCTCGCCGATCACGGTCCGCCAGGACCGGCCGTGCTTGCGGCGCAGCAGCGCGTTGTCCTGGTTGCCGGCCTGCGCGCGCACGCTCGACCACCAGGTGGCGCCGGCCACCGGGTGCGTGCAGCGCCGGCCGCCGCGCAGGTTTTCCCCGCCGGCCGCCACGATCCGCGCCGCCAGATCGGAGTCCTCACGGTAGGCCCGGGGAAACCGTTCGTCGAAACCGCCGACGGCCACCAGCATGTCG
>JAQTVU010000112.1 GCA_028706695.1 Mycobacterium sp. | reverse complement strand
ACGACGTCTACTGTGGGCTGCTGGGTTTGCCCGCCGAGGAACTCGAACAGTTGCGGGCCGAGGAGGTGCTGTGAAACCCCACGTGAACATTCGCGAGGTGTCACTGCGCGACGGGCTGCAGATCGAGCAGCCAGTCCCCTTGTCCGACAAGCTGGAACTGCTGGCGGCGGTGGTCGCCACCGGGGTGCGCGAGGTGGAGGCAACCGCCTTCGTCTCCCCCTCCAAGGTGCCCTCGATGGCCGACGCCGCCGAACTCGCCACCCACCTGCACGACTACCCCGGCATCGAGTTCTCCGCGCTGGTGGCCAGCCCGGGCGGCGCCAGGCGTGCCGTTGCGGCCGGATTGCGGTCGATCGAATATGTGGTGGCGGCCAGCGACGCCTTCAGCCGGGCCAATGTCGGGCGCTCCACCGCCGAGGCCACCGGGCAGATCGACGAGATCGTGGCCATCGCCCACGACGCCGGTGCCACCCTGGAGATCGTCGTGGCCACCGCATGGGACTGCCCGTTCGACGGGCCCACCCCGCCGCAGCGGGTCCTCGACATCGCCGCGGCGGCCCGCGACCGGGGCGTCGACCGGTTCTGCATCGCCGACACCGTCGGCACCGTCACCCCGCGACGGGTGAGTTCGCTGATCGCGCAACTGCGCCCGGTGAGCGGTGACCTGCCGCTGGGCGGCCACTTTCACAACACCCGCGGCGCCGGGCTGGCCAGCGCCTACGCGGCGGTGCAAGCCGGCGTCACGCGGCTGGACGCCGCGGTGGGCGGGCTGGGCGGTTGTCCGTTCGCTCCCGGCGCCACCGGCAACATCGCCACCGAAGATCTGGTGTACCTGCTGCGCGACAGCGATGTCGACGTCGACGTCGACCTGCAGGCCGCGATCGCCGCCGCCGGTATTGCGAAATCGGTTGTCGGTCATGATCTGCCGAGCGCGCTGTTGCGGGCCGGTGACCGGATCCGGGACTGAATGCTTGCCCCGGAAACGCTGACCGCCATGGGCCGCCAGGCCAGGGCGGCCATCGAGCAGGTCACTCTAAACTGTTCTCGAGCCTGCACGCGCCGGACCGCCCCGGCGCGGGACACTAGCAGAATGTCTTCCAGCAAAACGGCGGGATCATGATCGCCGGGGCGCAACTGGCCGCCACCCGGCACCGCTTCGCGGCCGTCCAGAACGAATTCCGATTCGGCATGGACGTCGTGGCCGAGTCGATCCGCCACGTCCGGTGGCGGGATTATTCCGCAGAGCCCAGCGCGCAGCACACGGCGGCGGCGATCGCGCTAATCTTCGAGAACTTCGCACGCCTTCGTCGTCAAGTGGATTTCCACCCACCCGGAATGCCTTACGGGCCTACTGGCCGAGATGGGCGCGTTCATCGAAGCCAAGACCAAGCCGCTCGAACGCGAGCATGTCCAGTATGTCGACCGGCGCCGCGAACACGCCCGCACCGACTGCGACAAACCACCGCATCGCCGCTCGGAAGGGGCGCGGGAGCGGCACGGGAGGGTGGGGAACTGCTCGCCGAGATGCGCCGGCGCGCCGACGGGACGGGCTGGCGGCGCGACGGGCTGTCGGCGTCGGTGGGCGCCCGCGATGGCACCTACCTTGACCTGGCCGTCATCCGGGACCACCGGGCCCACGAGGCGCTGATCAGCGTCTCGGACCAATCGTGGCGCTGCTCCTCGGTGCCCAAGCACTCCACCGTGACCACCCGCGGGACGCTCCCGACGATCGGGGACTCGTTCTGCAAGTCGTTGTGCAGGCCGATTTCCGGGCCAGCCGGCTGGTCTGCGACGCCACCGACCGTGCCATGCAGATCGTCGGGCCTCGGCTACAGCCGGCACGAGCCGTTCGCGCACATCTACCGCCACCACCGCCGTTGCCGGGTCACCGAGGGCGCCGAGGAAATTCAGATCCGTCGGGTCGCGCAGCGGCTGGTCAAGTTCGGCAAGACGTGACCCCGGCAAAGGAGTTGGCGCTCGAACTGACCGGGGTGATCGCGCGGATCCTCGGCCCGCAGACCACGATCGAGAATCTGCGCAGACTGCCCGGCGGCGCCGGCCGCACCGCCTGGGCGTTCGACGCCGTCACGGCCGAGCGGCGCCGGCCGCTGATTCTGCGCACCGGCCCACCCGACGACGTGCACGCCGGAATGGATCTCGAGGCCCGCGCCCTGGCCGCGGCCGCCGCGGCCGGAGCGCCGGTCCCCCAGGTTCTGGTCGCCGACGATTCACTTGCAGCACTGGGCAATCCGTATCTGATCTGCGATGCGGTGCAGGGCGAGACCAGCGTGCGGCGCATCCACCGCCAACTGGCCGCGGCCGACGGGCACGCCGGCCGCACGAGGTTGCTGCAGCAGTGCGCGCAGGCGCTAGCCGCCATCCACCGGGCCGACCCGCACCTGCCCGGCCTCACCGAGGAGGATCCGCTCGTGAAATGGCGGGAGCGGCTCGACGCCACTGGCGACACCACCGCAACCTTTGAGTGGGCGTTCCGCTGGCTGGGCGCTCACCGCCCGCGGGCGACCGCCGCGGTGCTGGTACACGGGGATTTCCGGATGGGAAATCTCGTCGTCGACGGATCCGACCTCGCCGCCGTCGTCCACTGGGAACTGGTCCACGCCGGCCAGGCATACGAAGACCTGGCCTGGTTCTGCATCCGGGCCTGGCGGTTCGGTGCCCCGGCCAGCCTGGGGGCCGGAGGCCTGGGCAGCATCGAGAGCTTCATCCGGGCCTATGAGCAGGCCAGCGCGACCACCGTCGACCGGGTGGCGTTTCACTGGTGGCAGGTGCTGGCCACCCTGCGCTGGGGTGTCATCTGCCGCTGCCAGGCCGAACGGCATCTGAGCGGTCAGTCCCGCTCGGTGGAGCTGGCGACCATCGGCCGCCGGGTCAGCGAAACCGAGTGGGACCTGCTCGATCTCCTGGAGGTCCCGCCCGGCGACGATGCGCGCCGCGCAGCGGCGCGAGGAGGAGGCGGGCAATCCGACCAATCCGGCGACGATGCGCGCCGCGCAGCGGCGCGAGGAGGAGGCGGGCAATCCGACCAAGCCGGGGCGGGTCCGTGATCGGCGCATACGGCCGGCCGCTGGCTGCCGAACTCGTCGCCGCGGTGGCCGAATTCCTGGAGACCGAGGTCCGCGAGGGAACGACCGGACAACTCAACTTTCACGCCCGGGTGGCCGCCAACGCCTTGCGCATCGTCGAACGCGAACTGCTCGACGAGAGCGAGGCCGATTCGCGCGCGGCGCTGGCCGAGTTGGGTTTCGCCGACGAGGAAGCGCTGGCCGCCGCCATCAGGGCCGGCGACCTGGACGGGCGCAGCGACGACGTGATCGCCTGCCTGCGCACCCTGGTGGGCCGCCGGTTGGCGGTCGCCCATCCCGGATACGACCGGCCCGACGGCGACGGCGACGGCGAATAGCGGCCACCCGCGCCAACGGAAATTGTGCACAAACTGTCTATTTCGCTGTTTGTGACTTTTGCCTCGGCATGCAGTTTTCCTGCCATTAGTTAGCTTTTCCAAGCGGCGATCAATTCGCTGTCGATGTTTTCGGGCGCCGGCTTGGCTCCGATGCCGGCCGCCGTGTGGAAGGTGGACCCAAAACGCTCGACCGACCCCGGTTCGGCTTGGGCCGGAACAGCTTCGGCATGCTCGGCAAAGCGGCGACGGTGGCGGGAGAAGTCATTTTCGTGCGGGCCCCGCAATGAGTTTGGGTATGGCCGGCAGTACCATCTGCACCGTGCCCGCCTCTTCCAGCGCCCTGCAGATCCTCGTCTACAGCGACAACGCCAACACGCGCGAGCAGGTGATTCGGGCGCTGGGCAAGCACCTGCACCCCGACCTGCCCGAGTTGAGCTACGTGGAGGTGGCGACCGGCCCGATGGCGATACGCCGCATGGACGAGGGCGGCATCGACCTGGCCATCCTCGACGGGGAGGCGACCCCGACCGGTGGCATGGGAATCGCCAAGCAACTCAAAGATGAATTGTTGACGTGCCCACCGCTCGTCGTGCTGACCGGCCGTCCCGACGACGCCTGGCTCGCCAGCTGGTCGCGCGCCGAAGCCACGGTGCCGCATCCGATCGACCCCATCGTATTGGGCCGCACCGTCCTTGACCTGCTCCGCACGCCAACCCGCTAGCCGCCCCGCCGCACCAGGCCACAGCGCGACAGCAAAACCCTGCCGATAGCCGACCCCCGGCAAGCGCCCCGACCGCTGCAACGCTATGTTGAAGTCACTGTGATGGGATGAGACTCGTCCGTCACAGCAGCCCGGCCACCGCCTGGCCGCCGGCCGGCGGCCCGTACGACGGATCTATGGAGCGAGTTGAACGCCTACGTACCCATCCTGGTGCTGGGAGCCATCGCCGCGGCCTTCGCCGTGGGATCGGTTTTCATCGCGAGCCTGGTTGGCCCGTCGCGGTACAACCGGTCGAAGCTGGAGGCCTACGAGTGCGGGATCGAGCCGCTGGAGCCGTCCGCGGACCCCTCGCAAGCGACGACCGGGCAGCGGTTTCCGGTGAAGTACTACCTGACCGCGATGTTGTTCATCGTCTTCGACATCGAGATCGTGTTCCTGTATCCCTGGGCGGTCAGCTACGACACGCTCGGGACGTTCGCGCTTGTCGAGATGGTCGTGTTCGTGCTCACGGTTTTCGTGGCCTACGCATACGTGTGGCGCCGCGGGGGCCTGACGTGGGATTGAGGTAGGACGTGGGCCTGGAAGAGCAGCTGCCCGGTGGGATCCTGCTCTCGACCGTCGAGAAAGTCGCGGGCTACGCGCGCAAGAACTCGCTGTGGCCGGCGACCTTCGGATTGGCCTGCTGCGCAATCGAGATGATGGCGACCGCGGGGCCGAGGTTCGACATCGCCCGGTTCGGCATGGAACGGTTCTCGGCCACCCCCCGGCAGGCCGACCTGATGATCGTCGCCGGGCGGGTCAGCCAGAAGATGGCACCGGTGCTGCGGCAGATCTATGACCAGATGGCGGAGCCGAAATGGGTGCTGGCCATGGGCGTGTGCGCGTCATCCGGCGGGATGTTCAACAACTACGCGATCGTGCAGGGCGTGGACCATGTGGTGCCGGTGGACATCTACCTCCCCGGCTGCCCACCGCGCCCGGAGATGCTCTTGTACGCAATCCTGAAGCTGCACGAGAAGATTCAGGAGATGCCGCTGGGCGTCAACCGGGAGCACGCCATCGCCGAGGCCGAGAAGGCCGCGCTGGCCGCCCGGCCCACCATCGAGATGCACGGACTGCTGCGATGAGCTCGCCGGGGCAGGAACCGCGGGGGGCGACGGCCGCCGGCGACGAGGAAGTGATCGACGTCCGTCGCGGCATGTTCGGGATCTCCGACACCGGCGACACCTCCGGATACGGCCGGCTGGTGCGCAAGGTCACGCTGCCGGGCAGCAGTTCGCGGCCCTACGGCGGCTATTTCGACGACATCGCCGACCGGCTGGCCGAGGCGCTGCAGCGCCACGACGTCGAATTCGACGACGCCATCGAGAAAGTCGTCGTCTACCGCGACGAGCTCACCCTGCACGTGCGCCGGGACCTGTTGCCGCAGGTCGCACGGCGGCTGCGCGACGAACCCGAGTTGCGTTTCGAGATGTGCCTGGGCGTCAGCGGAGTGCACTACCCGCACGAGAGCGGGCGGGAACTGCACGCGGTCTACCACCTGCAGTCGATCACGTACAGCCGCCGCGTGCGGCTGGAAGTGTCCGCACCGGATGACGATCCGCACATCCCGTCGCTGTATGCGATCTACCCGACCAACGACTGGCATGAACGCGAGACCTACGACTTCTTCGGGATCGTCTTCGACGGGCACCCGGCGCTGACCAGAATCGAGATGCCCGACGACTGGCACGGGCATCCGCAACGCAAGGACTACCCGCTCGGCGGAATTCCGGTGGAATACAAGGGCGCTCAGATTCCTCCGCCGGACGAGCGTAGGGGCTACAACTGATGACCGAAACGAGAAGATCGACCGACCCCGAAACCGTCGTGGTGGCGGGCGGCCAGGACTGGGAGCAGGTCGTCGAGGCCGCCCGCAGCGCCGACCCCGGCGAGCGCATCGTCGTCAACATGGGTCCCCAGCACCCGTCCACCCACGGGGTGTTGCGGCTGATCCTGGAGATCGAAGGCGAAACCGTCACCGAGGTCAGATGCGGAATCGGCTACCTGCACACCGGGATCGAGAAGAACCTCGAGTACCGGTACTGGACCCAAGGCGTCACGTTCGTGACCCGAATGGATTACCTATCACCGTTTTTCAACGAGGCCGCCTTCTGCCTGGGCGTGGAGAAGCTGCTGGGCATCACCGACCAGATCCCGGAGCGGGCCAACGTCATCCGGGTGATGACGATGGAGCTCAACCGGGTCTCGTCGCACCTGGTCGCGCTGGCGACCGGCGGCATGGAACTGGGCGCCATGACCCCGATGTTCGTCGGCTTCCGCGGCCGCGAGATCGTGCTCAACCTGTTCGAGATGGTCAGCGGTTTGCGCATGAACAGCGCCTACATCCGCCCCGGCGGCGTGGCGCAGGACCTGCCGCCCGACGCGGCCACCGAGATCTCCAAAGCCCTGAAGGAACTGCGGCAACCGCTGCGGGAAATGGGCGCACTGCTCAACGAGAACGCCATCTGGAAGGCCCGCACCCAGGACGTCGGCTACCTGGATCTCACCGGCTGCATGGCGCTGGGCGTCACCGGCCCGATCCTGCGCGCCACCGGCTTGCCGCACGACCTGCGCAAAAGCGAACCCTATTGCGGATACGAAGACTATGAATTCGACGTGATCACCGCGGATACTTGTGATGCGTACGGGCGCTACATGATTCGCGTCAAGGAAATGTGGGAGTCGCTGAAGATCGTGGAGCAGTGTCTGGACAAGCTGCGGCCGGGCCCGACGATGATCGAGGACCGCAAGCTCGCCTGGCCGGCCGACCTGAAGGTCGGGCCCGACGGCATGGGCACCTCACCGGCGCACGTCGCCAAGATCATGGGCAGCTCGATGGAAGCCCTGATCCACCACTTCAAGCTGGTCACCGAGGGCATCCGGGTCCCGGCGGGCCAGGTCTACACCGTGGTGGAATCGCCGCGCGGCGAGCTGGGCGTGCACCTGGTCAGCGACGGCGGCACCCGCCCCTACCGGGTGCACTATCGGGATCCGTCCTTCACGAACCTGCAGTCGGTCGCCGCGATGTGCGAGGGCGGCATGGTCGCGGACCTCATCGCCGCGGTCGCCAGCATCGACCCGGTCATGGGCGGGGTG